>JBAYYO010000065.1:0-8821 GCA_041672985.1 Syntrophomonas sp.
GGATAATGGACAGAAGGCTAGAGTTTGTAAGCAATGTGGTGAGGTATTAGACTAAAACTCCGAGAAGGGAGGCCAACTGTTGAATGGCCAGGTTATTTGAACAATATAAACAAGAAATAACTCCGAAGTTAGTAGAAAAATTTGCATACAAAAACGTCATGCAGGTACCTAAAATAGAAAAGGTTATCATCAATGTTGGAGTCGGCGAAGCCATCCAGAATCCCAAAGCCATGGATGGAGCCGTAAATGATTTGATGACCATTTCCGGTCAAAAGCCGATTATTACCAAAGCCAAGAAATCCATAGCCGGGTTTAAGTTACGGGAAGGGATGCCCATCGGTTGTAAGGTAACGCTAAGGGGCGATAGGATGTACGATTTTCTCAATCGTTTAATAAATATCGTACTTCCCCGCGTGCGCGATTTCAGAGGCGTTTCACCGCAGGCGTTTGATGGGCGCGGCAATTATTCGCTGGGAATCAAGGAACAGACCATATTCCCGGAAATACAATACGACAAAATAGATAAAATCAGAGGCCTGGAGGTAGTTATCGTTACCACTGCCAAAACGGATGAGGAAGCCAGAGAATTACTTAAGAGCATGGGAATGCCATTCAGATAGGAGGGGGTGTTTAAATTGGCCAAGAAATCATTAATAGCTAAACAAAAGCGCCCACAGAAGTTTGAGGTTCAGGAGTACAACCGCTGTAAGATATGTGGACGGCCTAGAGCTTACATGCGTAAATTCGGTATGTGCAGGGTTTGTTTCAGAGAGATGGCTCATAAGGGAGAAATACCAGGAGTTACCAAGTCGAGCTGGTAGCTTAGATAAAGGAGGTAAAAGACATGGTCGTTACTGATCCCGTAGCCGATTTCTTGACTAGGATTAGAAACGGTAATATGGTCATGCATCAGACGGTAGAAATACCAAGTTCTAAAATGAAGATTTCCCTGGCTGAAATTCTGAAAGATGAGGGGTATATTAAAGACTTTGAGTTTATTGCAGATGACAAGCAGGGGATTATAAGGATATACCTTAAATATGGTCCGAATAGGGAAAGAGTTATTACTGGAATCAAAAGAATCAGTAAACCGGGCCTCAAGGTGTATGTAAAAAAAGATGAAGTACCCAAGGTTCTAGCCGGGTTGGGAACAGCAGTTGTTTCTACTTCTAAAGGGGTAATGACTGACAAAAAGGCTCGCAAGGCAGGTCTGGGTGGCGAAATTGTATGTTATATATGGTAGGTGCAACATTATTAGCGACCGTTAGGGAGCATCAGAAGTGCCCGGAGGGTGCAACATTATTAGCGACCGTTAGGGAGCATCAGAAGTGCCCGGAGGGTGCAACATTATTAGCGACCGTTAGGGAGCATCAGAGGTGTCCGGAGGGTATAACATTATTGACGACCGCTAGGAAGCACCAGCAGCACCCAGAGGGTAAAGGAGGAATGAACAGTGTCCAGAATAGGTAGGAAACCTATCAGTCTACCCCCAGGCGTAGAAATTAAAATAGAGAACAACATTATTACGGTCAAAGGACCGAAAGGAGTTCTTTCGCAATCTATACCTGAGGATATCACCATCGAGCGGGAAGAGAATGAACTTCTGGTCAAGAGACCCAGTGATGCCAAGAGACACCGGGCAATGCACGGGCTGACCCGCGCGCTGGTTGCCAACATGGTGACCGGTGTTACCAGTGGCTTTGAAAAGAAGCTTGAAATGGTAGGGGTTGGTTACCGGGCCCAGATGCAGGGCAGCAAGCTGGTTATAAATATTGGCTTTTCTAATCCAGTAGAGGTGGAACCTCCACAGGGTATAGAATTTGAGGTTCCGGCTGTTACTAAGATTACTGTTAAAGGTATAGATAAACAGCTGGTGGGAAATACCGCGGCCGACATTCGTGCCATCAGAAAACCTGAACCATACAAGGGCAAGGGTCTCAGGTATGAGAACGAGGTTGTAAGGCGCAAAGCTGGCAAAACTGGCGCTAAATAGCTAAGAAGGGAGTGACGACGTTGATCAAAAAGACCAGCAAGAAAGAGCTCAGGCAGGGACGACACCAAAGAATACGGGTAAAGCTATCGGGTACAGCAGAAACCCCCAGACTTTGCATTTACCGTAGTCTTAATCACATATATGCCCAGCTTATTGATGACGGAAAAGGAGTCACCCTGGCGGCCGCATCTACCCTTGATAAGGATATGGCTGATTTAGGCAGTTCCAGCAATGTGGAAGCAGCTAAAAGGGTGGGAGGAAGTATTGCCGTCAAAGCTAAAGAAAAGGGCATAACTACCGTTGTATTTGATAGGAACGGCCGTAAGTATCATGGCTGTGTTTCGGCCCTGGCTGATGCAGCACGCGAGAACGGACTCGTTTTTTGATCACTAAATGCTGAAGGTTAGGAGGGAAATGATGATAGACAAAGAACAGGTAACACCGGAATTTACCGAGACAGTTGTGAATATTAACCGGGTTGCCAAGGTTGTAAAAGGCGGACGCAGGTTCAGCTTCAGCGCTCTGGTCGTTGTGGGTGATGGCGAGGGCCGGGTTGGGACCGGTAAAGGCAAAGCCACCGAAGTACCCGAGGCTATTCGCAAGGCAGTCGAAAGTGCCAAGAAAAATATGGTAGAGATTCCTCTAATTGATGGCCGAACCATTCCCCATCAGATTATTGGTAGATTTGGAGCAGGCCAGGTATTATTAAAACCAGCTGCGGCAGGTACCGGAGTTATAGCCGGTGGCCCGGTCAGAGCCGTTCTTGAAGCAGCCGGGCTTAAAGATATACTTACCAAGTGCATCGGAACCGCTAATGCCAATAATGTTGTCCGGGCTACTATGGAGGGCTTAAAAGGTCTGAAAAGGGCTGACCATGTAGCACAGCTAAGGGGCAAAACCATAGAAGAGATATTGAACTAGGGAGGGAAACCACTTGGCGAAACAGTTGAAAATAACCTGGACCAAAAGCTTTATTGGTTATCCCCAAACACAGAGATTGACCATTAAGAGCCTGGGGTTCAAGAAACTAAATCAATCAGTTGTAAAAGAAGACAGTCCTCAGATACGGGGACAGATTAACAAAGTTATACACATGGTTCGTGTAGAAGAGCTAGATGAAGCGTAGGGAGGTTTTAGAGTGAAACTGGAAGAACTGAAATCTCCACCCGGGGCGAATAAGCGCACCAAAAGGGTGGGCCGGGGCATTGGGTCCGGTCATGGCAAGACTTCCACCCGCGGGCACAAAGGCCAGAAGGCCCGTTCCGGCGGAGGCATCAGACTGGGATTTGAAGGCGGGCAGATGCCTTTACAGCGGCGTATTCCTAAAAGGGGATTTACCAACATATTCAGAAAGGAATATGCTATTGTAAATGTGCAGGATTTGAATTGTTTTGACGATGGGAGCATTGTTACCATTGAACTGCTGCAAGCAGCAGGGCTTATTAATAAAGTAAATGCCGGGGTCAAGATATTGGGAGACGGTGAACTGGACAAGCGACTCACGGTGCAGGTACACAAGTGCAGCCGACAGGCCCAAGAAAAGATAACGGCCAGGGGCGGCAAATTTGAGGTGATTTAATGCTAAATTCATTTCAGCAGGCTTTTAAGATTGGTGACTTGAGAAGTAAGCTTCTCTTCACCCTGATAATGCTGCTGGTATTCCGGATAGGAGCTCATATACCAGTACCTGGTATTAATACGGAAGCCATTGCGCAATTATTGCAAGGCCAACTATTTGGCTTCTTTGACATAATATCCGGGGGAGCATTCAAACGATTTAGTGTATTTGCGATGAGCATTACCCCGTACATCAATGCCTCTATCATAATGCAGCTATTAACCGTAGTTGTTCCCAGGTTAGAGGAATTGAACAAAGAGGGCGAAGAGGGTAAAAAGAAGATTGCCCAATATACCAGGTATGGTACAATTGTACTGGCCTTAATCCAGGCCATCGGAATGTCTTTCGCACTGGGTAAAACCGGAGCGATTGTTAATCCTGGCTTTGCTTCTTATCTTATTATCGCTGTATCACTTACTGCTGGAACCGCTATGCTGATGTGGATCGGTGAGATGATTACTGAGAAAGGTATTGGCAACGGAATATCCCTAATTATCTTCTGTGGTATCGCTGCCCGGATTCCTTCGCAGATAGCAGGCGTAGGGCAGGAAGTATCCAGCGGTATGGCCGGATATTTTCAAGTTCTGCTGCTGATCGTTGTAGTTCTGGTAGTTATAACTGCAGTTGTTGCCATGAACGAAGGTCAGAGAAGGCTGCCAATTCAATATGCCAAACGAGTTGTGGGACGCAAGCTTTACGGTGGGCAGAGCACATTCTTACCCTTAAAAGTAAATGCTGCCGGGGTTATACCCATCATATTTGCGATGTCACTGGGCATGTTCCCGGCGACAATCGGGTCGTGGATGAGCCCGACCTCAGCCTTTAATACATTTGTTAACACTTACTTTAATTTCAATAGTGTACTTTATAATATTTTCTATGCCACATTGATAATATTCTTTACCTACTTCTATGTGGCGATTATTTTCAACCCTATGGATGTAGCCGACAACATTAAGAAAAACGGCGGCTTTGTTCCTGGCATCAGACCAGGCCGTCCTACAGCTGAATACATTGATAAAGTTCTGTCCCGACTGACCACTGTAGGTGGTGTATTCCTGGCCCTGATAGCTATATTGCCCAATATAGTAATCGCCATAACTGGAATAAAGAGTCTTTGGTTTGGGGGAACCGCCCTATTAATTCTGGTAGGTGTTGCTCTGGACACCATGAAACAGATAGAGTCACATTTACTTTTACGAAGCTACGAAGGCTTTGTTAAATAGGAGATGATCTAGTGAACATTATTATTATGGGTCCTCCCGGTGCAGGGAAAGGAACACAAGCGGAACTGATTAAAGCCGCATATCCAATCCCACATATATCAACGGGAGATATGTTTAGGGAAGCAGTGAAAAATGGAACTGCCATGGGGCTGGAAGCCAAAAAGTATATGGACGCGGGGCAATTAGTTCCCGATCAGGTTACGATTGGCATCGTAGAAGAAAGATTAGCCATGCCTGATTGTGAAGCAGGTTTCCTGTTAGATGGATTCCCGCGCACTACGGTTCAGGCTCAGGCATTGGATAAAGTTCTGGCGAAGCATGGGAAAAAGGTAGAAATCGCCTTAAATATTTCCGTTCCCGCAGATGTTTTGATGGTCAGGATGACCGGCAGAGTATCCTGCACTACGTGCAAAACCGTCTATAATACCCTATTTAATCCACCCGCTGTGGAGGGGATATGTGATAAATGTGGGGGAGAACTAATCCAACGCAGTGATGACAAAGATGAGACAGTAAAAAACAGGATAAAAGTGTACATGGAACAGACTCAACCCCTGCTGAATTATTACGAAAAACAAGGCAACCTGACAAATTTGGATGGCAAACGCCATCCCCAAGAAGTGTTTAGCGATGTAAAATCGATACTGGAGAAGTTAGCATGATAAACCTCAAAACACCTGGTGAAATCAAGAAAATGCGGGTATCCGGGCAAGCGGTGGCCCAGGTGCTGCAGATACTGAAGCAGGAAATTCGCCCGGGTATAACAACTGGCCAATTAAACAGTATTGCTGAAGAAGAAGCCAAAAAGAGGAATGCCATAGCTGTTTTTAAGAACTATCCCCATCCCCGGGGAATGAGGCCATTCCCGGGTGCAATTTGTGCCTCAATTAATGAAGAGGTTGTACATGGCATCCCTGGTAAAAGGAAACTCCAGGAAGGGGATATAATAAGTATCGATTTCGGGGTTATAGTGGACGGCTTTGCAGGTGATGCTGCGATAACCGTAGCCGTTGGGGAAGTGAAGCCAGAGATCATGCAGTTGATCAGAGTCACCGAAGAGGCATTGATGAAAGGTATAGAACAAGCTCAGGCCGGCAACCGGTTGGGCGCGGTATCCCATACGGTACAGACCTATGCTGAGAATGCTGGATTTTCGGTGGTCCGAGATTATGTAGGCCACGGAATTGGTCGTAAAATGCATGAGGATCCTCCGGTACCCAACTACGGCAAGGCCGAGCGAGGCCCGGCTTTGCAAGTGGGAATGGCTCTGGCAATCGAGCCCATGGTGAATCTGGGAACCTATAGCGTTTACACCAAAGGAGATGAGTGGACTGTGGTTACGCGCGACGGCAAACATTCAGCTCATTTCGAGCATACCATAGTTGTTGGCGAGCAAGGTCCAGAAATTCTCACCTTGATATAATGGAGGTGAGGTATTATATCTAATGATATACTGGGCACAGTGGTCATATCAAAATCAGGTCGGGATTTAGGAAAAGCGTTTGTGGTGGTTAGAGTAATCAATGACCGGTATCTCTCCATCAGTGACGGAGATTTACGTAAAATAGAAAAGCCTAAGAAGAAAAACATTAGACATTTACATTTCACGTCCCTTCGAGCTGATGATGTACTGGATTATTTGCAAAAAGGAGAAATACCTGCGAATCATGTCATTAAAAGAAACATCAAACAGTTAATCGATAAGGGTAGAATCCGCGGGGAAGGAGGTCTGGTAAGTGGCTAAAGATGACGTTATTGAGGTAGAAGGAAAGGTACTCGAACCATTGCCTAACGCCATGTTCACGGTAGAAATGGAAAATGGCCATAAGGTCCTTGCCCATATTTCTGGAAAAATGAGAATGAACTTTATCAGAATATTGCCTGGTGATCGAGTAATGGTGGAACTGTCACCCTATGACTTGAACCGGGGCAGGATAACCTATCGTTTTAAGTAGTGTGATTTGCCACCATTAGCGAAGGAGGTTAATATAGTGAAGGTTAGAGCATCAGTAAAAAGAATATGTGATAAATGTAAAATTATTAAGCGCAAGGGCAAGGTCACAGTTATTTGCAGTAATCCCAAGCACAAACAGGTGCAAGGATAATAGCCGGATAAACAAAATAAAAAATTAAATCCGAAGGAAGTGAGAAGTTTGGCAAGAATAGCAGGTGTTGATTTACCCCGCGATAAAAGAGTGGAGATATCCCTTACCTATATACTAGGGATTGGGAGATCATCATCTCAGAAGATTTTGGCAGCAGCAGGTATAAATCCAGATACCAGGGTGAAAGATTTAACCGAGGAAGAAGTTGCCAAGATCAGAGCGATAATTGACAAGAACTACGTAGTTGAAGGGGATCTGCGCAGGGATGTCAGTATGAACATCAAGAGACTGATGGATTTAAGTTGTTATAGAGGAATTCGTCATCGTCGTGGCTTACCTGTCAGAGGGCAGAAGACCAAAACCAATGCGCGTACCCGCAAGGGACCTAAACGCACTGCCGGCGGTAAGAAAAAATAAGCCTTAAGTAAGGAGGATAATTGAGTGGCACGAAAGACTGCAACTGTCAGGGTTAAAAGACGTGAGAAAAAGAACATTGCCGAAGGTATAGCTCACATCAAATCAACTTTTAATAATACAATAATTTCGATTACAGATAAACATGGAAACGCCATATCCTGGGCCAGTGCTGGAACCGTTGGATTCAAGGGTTCACGAAAAAGCACCCCCTTTGCCGCCCAGCAGGCGGCCGAAAATGCGGCTCGGGCAGCTATGGAGCATGGTCTGCGAGAAGTGGAATGCTTTGTAAAGGGTCCAGGAGCTGGACGCGAAGCAGCCATAAGGTCTTTACAAGCAGCGGGTTTGGAAGTAAGCGTTATAAAAGACGTTACCCCTATTCCCCATAATGGATGTAGGCCGCCTAAAAGAAGAAGAGTTTAAGGAGGTAGTGGTTAGTGGCAAGATATACTGACTCAGTCTGTCGCCAGTGCCGCCGCGAAGGGGAGAAGTTGTTCCTCAAGGGGGATAGGTGCTATTCCGAAAAATGTGCGGTACAGAAGAGACCTTTTGTGCCCGGACAGCATGGCCAAAAGCGCAGACAAAAAACCAGTGAATATGGGCTCCAATTGAGAGAAAAACAGAAGACCAAGCGAATCTATGGAATTTTAGAAAAACAGTTCCACAACTATTTCAAAAAGGCCGAGGGCCAAAAAGGAATAGCTGGTGAGAACCTATTAATTCTACTAGAAAGGCGCCTGGACAATGTGGTTTTCAGGTTAGGCCTGGCCTCCTCACGCAAGGAAGCCCGCCAATTAGTTAACCATGATCATTTCACCATAAACGGGAAAAAAGCCAATATTGCATCAATATTAGTAACAGTCGGCGATACCATACAAGTCAAACCCGGTAGTGTTGAATCGCCCAAGTTCCAGGAGTTAAAAGCATCCGGAGCTTACAAAACCCCCCCCGAGTGGTTGGAAGTTGATATAGATAATCTAACGGGCAGGGTATTGGCCTTGCCGACCAGAGAAAATGTGGATACAGCAGTTAATGAACAACTGATTGTCGAGCTGTACTCTAGATAAGATATCTATGTTTAATAAACCTCTAAGAAAGAAGGAGGGGATAAATTAATGCTAGAGATGGAAAAGCCGCGGATAGAGTGTGTTGACAAGGATACCGAGAAGAACTATGGAAAATTCGTTATTGAACCTCTGGAACGAGGCTATGGAACCACCCTGGGAAATTCCCTGCGCCGCGTTCTGCTGTCTTCTTTGCCGGGAGCCGCTGTTACCTCCATTAAAATTGATGGGGTGTTACACGAATTCTCAACCATTCCCGGAGTATTGGAAGATACCACGGAGATGATATTAAACATAAAGCAGATGGTATTACGCTACGATAGCAATGAATCCAAACTGATTCGCATAGAACAAAAAGGTCCCAAAAACGTGTGCGCTGGTGATATAGAGCCGGATGCCGA
>JBAYYO010000066.1:0-8722 GCA_041672985.1 Syntrophomonas sp.
CTCCCGCAATAAGTCCGGGGACAGGCCCCGGACTTATTCGAAAGCTGCAACTTATATATATATTTCTACAAATAGCACCGATTTCCTGCATATACTAAATAACCGGGGGTCTGACCCCGAGTTATTTGACCCCATTAGAGTCACTAGGGGAGCCGGCGGAAATTTTCTGGGATCAGATCAGCCAGGGTAGCCTTCGCCATCCCAATACTGGTGTCAGCTGCACCATAGTAGACCAGTATTTCGTCGTCATCCTCCAGCACTTCTTTATCGGAACCGGCCACGGCCCCACAGGTAAAGACTACATTGGGTACCCAGGCTCCATCGAGACCGATTTCGTATTCCTCTTCCGGTTCCAGAATGGGATTGGGAGAACGGTAAAGCACGCGCTGGGGATCTGTCAGGTCAACCAGAATTACTCCCAGGCGATATACGTAGTTATAGTCCACGCCGTGATATATGAGTAGCCACCCATAAATAGTCTTCAATGGTTGGGCTCCCGCTCCAATTTTAAGCGAATCCCACATACGCCCTGGTCGAGGCCCTATGATTATTGCATGTTGTTCCCGGCAGGGAAATTTCAGTTCATTCATATAAGTAATCCACATGGATGGTTCGATGCGATGATAGAGTATATATTTACCCTGGATTTTTTCCGGGAAGAGTATAGCATCCTTATCCCAAATATTTTTGAAGGCCAGACCTTCTCTTTGCCAGGCCTCAAAACGGCGTGCCAGGAAATCCTCCACTTTAATGGAGGCCGCCGCGATCTGAGCGATATTACCATCATAAGCGGTATAAAGCATCCAAATCCGCTCTCCAATTATAATCAGGCGCGGATCCTCACACCCCATCTTCTCTTCCGGTATGACCGGTGAAAAAATCGGCCGCGGCAGTCGTTCCAACACCCGGTAACCGTCCGTTATGGCCAGCCCAATAGAGGAGATATCTTCCCTCCCCACAGCCCTATAGAAAAGGTATACTTTATCTTTGATCCGCAGGGCACCCGGATTCAGTACATATTTGGATTCCCAGTCATGCTTCGCTATGGGTTCCAGTAGGGGATTCCCTTCATAGCGCAGCAGGTTTTTACTGGGCTCATTGGTGGACTCCTGGATAACCACGGGTACGTCTTTAGGCCGGGCCGGCATAAGGCTGTCCAGGAGATTATGTCCGCTCTTGCCTGCATGGATCATCCGGAAGGCGGTCTGCATAATTTCAGCCTGATCGTAACCCAACTCCTGATAAAGGGCTTCCAGAAAATCGTGGTTAAACCAGCGTGACTCAATGCTGGTGGTAAGAGGAGCGGGTATCTTGAGCCCGCCTTTGTTGCTGTAACTGGCCCAGCTCCAGGCAGTACAGGTCAGGAAAACGCCGTTTTCCAGAACCTGGCTGAGTCCATATCCATCCGCCATCAGCTTAAAGATCCGGGCTGTATCATCGACACCTTCCTCCGCCAACCGGGCAGCCATAGTTCTTAAGTTTTCCACCAGCAGACGGTGATGAACGTTCTCGAATATGACCGTGGCCGAAAAATCATCACCCTGCCTTGAACCCAGCAGGGCATTACGAGTCTTGACCCCGATGTTTTTTCTTTCATGTACATTTTGCAGGGTTAAGCAAGAAAACTGCTCAGCAACCCCCAACCGCCTGATTATGGCCGTCAAATATAACAGTCGAGGAAATTTGCCTCCTTTATTGGCTGCCAGAGGCCTGATTGTAACCCGCGCCGTTATCCGGTTCAAATTGGATATGCGGGTGTGGGATGTAGTAGCAAAAGGTAAATCATCACTGATTACCAGCGGTTTGAGGTCAACGCATTCAAAGCTGGCCGGTTTGAGCTGATCCACCAACCAATTAAGATCGCGGTCTGAATAACTCCAGCTCTCGACCAGATTAGCATAACTGACTACATCGCGGACATCCATTTTGGCAATCAATTCGGCCGGTTTATAGTATCCCAGCGGCACCATCAGGTTTACAGGCGGGAAACGCATTACCATTTCCCGCAGCAGATCTGAACTGATGGTGAACATCCTCTGCTGCGGCACTAGTTTCATTAGAGCTGCCAAAAATTGTTCCAAACCCTCACTGGTATAAAGATCGCCTGGCAGCAGTTGCTCCAAGGCCCTCTCGGCTTGCAGCATAAAATCTTCCACCGCGGCAATAATCCGAGTGGAATCCGCATCCCCGGAGAGACCCAGGCCCTCGGCAACAAATAGATTGAATCTGTCTTCATACTGCTTCCTTAATCTTTTGAAAACATCGTCTACATGAACGACCCGTTTATCCAACCCCACAATCTTTTTCGGTACCACAACCGGTTTACCCGGCACATACTCCATATATCCCAGGGGGATGAGAGGCGGTTTGATCAGTTCGGTTTTGTTAAGCCACCTTTGGTTAATCAGCGGCTTCTGTCTCCAGAACTCTTCGGTAAGGTGCTGGCGCATGGATTCCATTTTACGTACCAGGATATCGTCTTGTTCAGCGGGCGAGAAATTGTTGGTTAATCCGCGAACGTTTGATATTTGGTTGGCATAGGCAGCGATTCTGCCGTTATAAAAAGCAGTCAGAGCATCCAGGGTTTCCCGCTGCTTCTCTTCCGGGCCAAAGATATAGTTAAACAGAAGGTCCAGAATGGTTGATACCCACAGTTCATCACTTAGATTAAATTCCTCAGCCTCTAATTCCGCAATGCGGTTTATTTCGTTAATGAGTCCCGGCTCCAAACTCTGGTCAATGATGTCTCGATATTCAGTACGGGTCTTGTAAAAATTCTCCAGCAGTTCATGGAGAGGATAGTGCACCGCATCAGGTGTTTCCACCTCACTGCGCGTCAGGATGTCGGCCACTTTTATTATCAGCCTCTCCCTCAGCCATATAGCGCTGTCACGACGTATGCTCTCGAAGACAGTCATGGCTATATCCCGAAAAATAAGGTTGCGGCGCTCCAGGTCCTGGGATCTTATTACCCCGCCCAGATTGGCTTCACACACTTCCTTGTTCCAGACTAGTGCGCGGGTAATCAACCAGAAATCGATACCATAGCCATTGATAGTTCCCGTCCAGAATTTCGCTTCTCCGGCCAGTTCCTCAATGAAATCATGGGAAATCGCATATATTCCCCCCAGTGGGTCACTTAGCCGGCTGCCATAAAAAGACTCCAGGATGGGGCCCGCAAATTGGTAGGCGATGCTGTCAACGCCAAAGTAGCGGCGCAGACTACCCAACACAATATCATAGGTGCCCTGAATAGGACTCAAAAGGCTATCCAGCCAGGTAACATCAATCCCCGGCCCGGCTTCGGTCCCCATATTGGTGCTGAATAACAACAAATCCGCTTCCAGGGTTTTGGCAATTTCCAGAAAAGCCCGGATGCTCATGCCCCTTCCGCTGGCTTCGGGAGGCATCAGAAATTCCAGGTGCGGATGCTTTAGACTCAGGCCCTCGATTTCCTTCAGGGTTTGCTCCCCGGAACAATCGCCGGCACAGACAATGAGCTGTCTTTTACCAATCCAGCTATGCAAAACCTCGTCGATTGAATTTAATATTATAGGCAGCTTTTCCTTTTCATTATAAAAGGGTATACCAATAACCAAATCAAAGTTACTATAGTCCCCCAAGAGGGGTAGGATGCTTTTCATTTTAGCATCAAAAACTGCCTCCGTATTATTATGGCTCAAAATGGATTAGGCCCCCTATCCTACTAATAATATCCTCTAAATAATTATTCTCAATTCCCGCTCATTATAGTATAAGATAGGGTTTTGCATAATTCGTTTTTTCTTAAAAATAACTGGCATTTTAGAATTGTCATCCTGAGGCAACGCCGAAGGATCTCAAAGATTCTTCGCTAACGCTCAGAATGACAGGTTGGATTTTTCCATTATGCAAAACTCTCTATAAGATGCAAGGAGACGTTCTTTTTGCTTCCTAATATCTTGCTGCGTCAATAGGTTGAATTCCCGTTTATCATTGTATCATTTATAGCGGCAATGTTGCTAAGCCAGCAATTCCTCCAACTGGTCCAACAACTTTCCGAAATATTGCAGGGCATCGCTTACCGGCTCGGGAGTCAAAAGATCCACCCCGGCTTTTTGCAGCAGGTTAATGGGATAATCGCTGCCGCCTGATTTCAGGAAGTTCAGGTAACGGGCTACGGCTGGTTCCCCTTCGCTTATAATCTGCTCTTTAAGGGCTGTCGCCGTCGAAAAACCGGTGGCATATTTATAAACATAAAAAGCAGAATAGAAGTGCGGTATCCGGGCCCATTCCAATTCAATCTCTTCATCCATCACGATCTCCGGGCCATAGTACAGGCGGTTTAGGTCACGGTAGATCTGCTTCAATGCTTCGGGTGTAAGCGCTTCACCCTGTTCCACCCGCTCATGGATTATCTTTTCAAACTCGGCGAACATAGTCTGGCGATAGACTGTTCCCCGGAATTGCTCCAGGTAATGATTGATAAGGTATATTTTCTCCTGTTTATCGGTGCTATTTTGCAACAGATAGTCAATCAGCAGGGATTCATTGACGGTGGAAGCGACCTCGGCCACAAATATGGAATACTGACTGTACACATAAGGCTGGGTATAATTAGAATAGGAGCTGTGCAGAGAATGGCCCATCTCATGAGCCAGGGTAAACATATCATCCAATTTATTATCATAGTTCATTAAAACATAGGGATTGGTGTCATAAGATCCCCAGGAATAGGCGCCGCTGGTCTTGCCCTCATTTTCATATACATCAATCCATCCTCCGGTAAAACCTGCCTCTAAGCGGGATATATAGTCCGCCCCCAGCGGTCGCAGCGCTTGTACCAGGATTTCTTGAGCCTTCGCATAAGGTATCTCCATCTTATATTCGGGAACTAAAGGTGTATAAATATCGTAGAAGTGCAATTCAGAAAGCCCCAGGACCTGCTTGCGAATGGCAATATAACGGTACATC
Organism: Syntrophomonas sp.; assembly: GCA_041672985.1. Lineage (GTDB taxonomy): Bacteria > Bacillota > Syntrophomonadia > Syntrophomonadales > Syntrophomonadaceae > PHAA01. The sequence goes on from JBAYYO010000066.1 coordinate 4,954, forward strand.
AAATCAAGATGGGCATGTACCGATTCGATAAGTCGATCATAGACCTCCACCGGCACATTATCCTGATCCAGGGAAGCCTCCCGCGCTGATGCATATTTTCTAACCCGGGAGTAAAATATATCCTTTTTGACACTGGAACTCAAACTGGCCCCCAGGGTGTTTATCAAATTACTATATGACAAATACAGACCTTTAAAGGCATCCTGGCGAACCCTGCGATCAGAGCTCTCCATAAAACTGCCATAGCGGCCTTTGGTCAACTCCACTTCCTGGCCGATTTCATCCTTGATCACCGGGAACTTGATGTCAGCATTATTTAACATAGTAAAAATACTGCTGGCGGCCAGGGATAGATCTGCAGACATCGCCATCAGGCGTTCCTCTGACGGTGAAAGGATGTGTTCCTTCTGCCGCAGGATCTCCTCAATAGAATGTCGGTATACGGCCAGATCTTGATTGGACGCCATAAAAGCTTGTAAGTCAGCCTCCGGGATGGTCAGTATTTCCGGTACGATATAGGAAGTAACACTGCCTGCCTCGATACTCAGACTCTGGGCCCTATCAAATAAAGCCTGGTAATGGTGGTTGGCGTTATTTTCATCACGGCGCATGCGGGAGTATACATATATTTTTTCCGATTTCCGCCCCAGTTCATCGCTCAGCTGCAAAACCCTCAATAAGGCGGCGGCCGATTCGGACAGGGTTCCCTTTAATCTTTCTATCTCCCCGGTCAGTTGTTTAATCTCATTAAAATCTTCCTCCCACAACTGCTCATCGGGATAAATATCTTCCAGCCTCCACTTAAATTCACTCGCGATTTCTTCCCTTTTCTGGATGGCATTAGATCCCAAAGATACTACCTCCTATTATTCATTCTTTTTAATTTCCCTACAATAGCCTTATTCTATACTAATGGTCCCATAATTCCAAACCAGGTAGTCTCTGGTTAGGTTTACTATAAGATGATTAACATAGTATACCAGGCACTTAAATCTTTACTAAGCTAGAACACTCTGTTATAATTTGCACGATATTTTAAAATTTTTGGGGAGGCGTGTTTCTTTGTTTGGCACCTACGAGGAAGTAATGGATTACTGTACTAAAAACAATATTCTTATGATCGATTTTAAAATGATTGATCTGATCGGCAGATGGCGGCATCTTGGCATACCAACGGCCAGGTTTAAGCCTGACACTCTGACGTTTGGTATAGGTTTTGACGGCTCTAATTATGGATTTGCGCCCGTTGAAAACAGCGATATGGTCTTTATCCCCGACATCAGCACCGCAGTTCGGGATCCGTTTACTGATGTTCCTACTCTGAGTATGATTGGCGATGTTTACGTTATTGCCTCACCCGAAAACTATCGTTTTGAGCAAGATCCCCGCTCCATTGCCTGCAAAGCCGAAGAATATATGCAATCAACCGGTATCGCGGATCAGATGAGAATCGGTCCCGAATTCGAATTCCATGTATTTGATCATGTCAGTTATGAATGCTCACCTCAGAAGACCGGGTTCACCATCGATGCTGAGCAGGCTATCTGGAACAGCGGAGACGATGAACACCAGAATTTGGGTTATAAGATACCTGCCAAAGGTGGTTATCACATCGCCCCCCCGCAGGATATTCTCTATGATTTAAGAGCCCGCATGTGTCTGCTTATGGAAAAAAACAACATCCCCGTCAAGTACCATCATCACGAGGTAGGTGGTCCGGGACAGATTGAAATCGAGGTCGAATTCAGCACCATGAAGGAAATGGCCGATAAAACTATGCTGGCCAAATATTTGATAAAAAACCTGGCTTTCCAGGAAGGCAAAACCGTTACCTTTATGCCCAAGCCACTCTTTGCTGAGGCCGGCAATGGTCTGCATGTGCATATGCACCTTTTTAAAGATGGCGAACCTCTTTTCTATGATGAAAACGGTTATTCCAATCTGAGTACAACCGCCCTCTATTTTATCGGCGGGATTCTGAAACATGCCCCGGCGCTGCTGGCCTTTACTAATCCCAGCACCAATTCTTACAAGCGTCTGGTTCCCGGTTATGAAGCTCCGGTAAACTGTGTTTTTGCCACTGCCAATCGCAGTGCGGTTATCCGGGTGCCTGCTTATGCCAAGAGTCCTTATCAAAAACGCTTTGAATTCCGTTCCTCTGATGCCACCTGTAATCCCTACTTGGCCTTTGCGGCATTGCTAATGGCGGGTCTGGATGGTATTAAGAATAAGATCGATCCTACTGCCGAGGGCTTCGGACCCTATGATATCAATCTTTATAACCTGCCCGCTGAAGAACAGGCTAAGATTAAAGGGTTGCCGACTTCTTTGGATCAGGCTTTGGATGAACTGGAAAAAGATCACGAATTCCTGCTGCAAGGCGATGTATTCCCCCAACGACTGATTGATGTGTGGGTCGCAGCCAAGCGCAAAGAAGCTCGCAAGGTTAATGAAATACCGCATCCAATGGAATTCGAACTATACTATGACCTTTAATAAATGAGCCAGGGGGACAGTCCGAGACCACTGAAAAAGTACTCTTTTGCGTGTCATCAAGCCGGGGGCCGATCCCAACGCAGAATTAAAGTCCAAGATTGCTGAAAAAGTGCTTTTTTGCGTGTCATTCTGAGCGATAGCGAAGAATCTCGTTAGCTAAAGGCCCAATATTACGGACTTCCAAAAGAGATCCTTCGTCGCCTGCAGCTCCTCAGGATGACATTTATGATACTTTTCCAGTGGTCTCGGACAGTCCTCCTGGCTCATTTACTGAGACCCGTAAGAATTTCAATAAGGATGTGGAAGAAATGTATGAGGTAGCTCATCTGGCTCTGGTAGTGAAAGACTGTGAACGTTCCACCGACTTTTATTCTCAAGTACTAGGCTTTACAGTTCAAGATAGTTTTACAAATGAGGCACTCAAGATAATATATCTACAATCTGGTCCCTTGACTATTGAGCTGCTGGAATATCTCCCGGCTCCGTCAACGCAGCGCGGAACCGGGATTTATGATCATATCGCCTTTTCGGTTCCGGATATTGGATTGGCTATTAGCCGTTTGAAAGAACAGGGAATCGAGTTTGAATCTGATCAACCCCGCTTGGTTATGGATGGGAAAAGGATAATTTTCTGCACCGGTCCGGATGGCGAGCGTATAGAGCTTGTGGAAGCTTGAGCCCAACGCGGCTCAAAGTCCAGCTCTCTCCGGGATTAAGGTAACGCTGTTCATACTCCCGCTCGTTTTCTCCTCTTCCCATAGGCCAGGGCAGCTATAAGAATGACCAGCCCGGCTAATGCTGCCGCCGTTTTTATCGGAGAACGAGCCGCTTCCTGCTCGGGAAGCGGGACGGAATCTGGGGTCGGAGTGGTGATTGTTTCCCGGCGGCTTCCGCTCATAGTGCTAACAATCTGCCCTTTTTTACCCATATAAGAATAAGATCCATCAAGCTGCCCCCGCAGTTGATACCGATTATCCACCCCGCGGATTGTAAATTCCCCCTGGGCCTTGACTATACCGAACTTGTTGATATTAAAGCTGCCCATTGCTCCCCCCTGGGCAACATCCCCAGTTAAATCGCCTTCAACACTGAGTGGATATCCCTGGAAATCCCCGCTTAGTTCAAATCGACCATTTTTCAAATCTTGTATCATCATGGGCCCCGACTGTTGCTGGCCCTCTTCAGTGGTGAAGGTGATATCGTAAACCCCGCTGAAATCCGCTTTACTCTTTTCCGTGCCGGACGGTGCAGCGACAGCCAACCCGGTCAACCC
>JBAYYO010000067.1:0-8716 GCA_041672985.1 Syntrophomonas sp.
AGGATGCTGGTAAAGAGTGCCCCAAGTGTGGGCAGCCCATGTTTATAAAATATGGCCGCTTTGGAAAATTCATTGCATGTTCCGGTTTTCCTGAGTGCCGATATACCGAATCACTGAATGAAGAGGTGGGGGTAGATTGCCCGTTTTGTAAAGGGGCCGTAATCGCCCTTAAATCCAAAAAGGGACGCAGGTACTATGGGTGCAAGAACTACCCGGAATGCAACTTCCGCTCCTGGAACAAGCCCACCGGGGAGAAATGTCCGGTCTGTGGTGATGCGATGGTAGAAAAGATGAATAAGAACAAAGAAGCGGAAGCGGTTTGCCAAAACCCGGAGTGTAAGCACCGCCAGGAAACGGTGAAAAAAATTGTTGGCAATTAACGTTATTGGGGGCGGCTTGGCAGGATGCGAAGCCGCTTACTATATTGCTGAGTCTGGTATTAAGGTGAGATTGTGGGAGATGAGACCAGGGAAAATGACCCCTGCCCACAGGTCGGGGCAGCTGGCTGAGCTGGTCTGCAGCAACTCGCTCAAATCAGACCTGATAGCATCTGCCCAGGGTTTATTAAAAGAAGAAATGAGAAAGATGGGCTCTTTAATCCTAAAATGTGCTGATCAGGCTCGGGTTCCGGCCGGATCAGCCCTGGCGGTGGACAGAGAACTTTTTGCGGCCCTGGTTACAAGTCGAGTAGATTCACATCCCGGCATCGAAATAATACGCGCGGAAGCGGTCCATATTCCCGATAATGAAATCACCATTATTGCTACCGGGCCTTTGACAGCGGAGAAGCTTTTTCATGAACTAAGCAGTATGACTGGTGAAGAAAACCTGTTTTTTTACGATGCGGTAGCCCCCAGCGTAACCCTGGAGAGCTTGGATAAAGATAAGATATTTAAAGCCTCCCGCTACGGCAAAGGCAGTGATGATTATTATAATTGCCCCATGACCAGGGAAGAATATGAAACTTTCTATAACGAATTAGTGGAGGCTGATGTTAGCGAAGGACATAGCATAGACAAACGGCTTTTCTTCAATGGATGCATGCCCCTGGAAGTGATGGGGCGGCGGGGTTTGGATACACTGCGCTTTGGTCCTATGAGGCCGGTTGGATTGATTGATCCGCGCACCGGTAAAAGAGCGTGGGCAGTAGTTCAGCTCCGGCAGGAGAACCAGGCAGGTACTGTTTATGGGTTGGTAGGATTCCAAACCCGTCTGAAATGGGGCGAGCAGGATAGAATTTTCCGCCTTATACCCGGTTTGGAAAAGGCTGACTTTGTAAGGTACGGGGTAATGCATCGTAATACTTATATAAACAGCCCCCGCTTGTTGCAACCAACATTGCAGTATAAAGACAATCCACATTTGCTTTTTGCCGGCCAAATAACGGGAGTAGAAGGCTATATGGAATCAGCGGCCACAGGTATTTTAGCTGGAATCAATGGGGTGCGGCTAAGTCGGGGACAATCCGGGCTGGTTATGAATAATAGCACCATGCTGGGTGCCCTGGTTGCATTTATCACCGACTCCAGCCACCAGGATTTTCAGCCTATTAATGCCAACTTTGGAATTTTACCCGTATTGCCCAACCGGATAAGAGATAAAAAGAAGCGCTACGAAGAATATGTCGAACGCTCCCGGATGCACATGATTGAGGTCCAGGAAATGCTGGGGCAGCAATTGAAATAAAGTGCGGAGTATGCTAAATTCCAATTATAGGAGTAGTGCGGAGGTGACATTATGCTGGTTCAGCATCAGGAAGATTTCCTGGCCTATTTGCGAGTGGAGAAGAGCGCTTCTCCTTTAACACTTATCAGTTATAAGACTGATCTCGATCAATTCCTGGATTTTTTAACCGGGTATCATAATATGAAAAAAAATGACCTGCCTGTCGCCAGTATTAATCACTTGACAGCCCGGGAATTTATAAGCCAGATGCATAAACATGATCTGAGCAGGGCCACGATTGCTCGCAAGTTAGCCGCTTTACGGTCATTTGTCAAATACCTCTGCAGGGAGAATATACTGGCAGACAACCCGATAGCTAACATCTCCACCCCCAAGCAGGAAAAAAGACTGCCCCGCTTTTTATATCCGATGGAGACCAGGCTTTTAATGGAAGCTCCTGATACGGGAAAACCGGCTGGACTAAGGGATAAAGCCATACTGGAGACCCTATATGCAGCCGGGGTGCGGGTTAGTGAACTGGTGGGAATAAATATTGCTGATTTGGATTTCAACGAACAGTGGATACTTATAAGAGGAAAAGGAAATAAGGAAAGATTGGCTCCTCTGGGTATAAAGTCCCGGGAAGCCTTGATTGATTATATACGCCGGGGAAGACCGTATCTGTCAGCTAAAGGCGATACAATCATAGATGCCTTGTTTTTGAACAAGTTTGGTAATCGTCTTTCGGCCCGGAGCGTGCGCAACATAATCAACAAATATGTTGAACAATTGGCTTTTAACCAGAAAGTCAGCCCCCATACCTTGAGGCACTCTTTTGCTACCCACCTGTTGAACAACGGTGCGGATTTAAGGACTGTGCAAGAATTGCTGGGACATGTAAAATTGTCTACCACCCAGATTTACACCCATCTTACCAAAGATAGAATCAAAACCATTCACGAAGAAAACCATCCACGGAGGTGATATTATGTTTGAAGCGACAACCATAGTGGCAGTAAAAAAAGGTGAACTTATGGCTATAGCCGGGGATGGTCAGGTTACCTTTGGACAGAATGTTATAATGAAAAACAATGCCGTGAAAATCAGAAAGATTTATGATGGCAAAGTAGTAGCCGGTTTTGCAGGATCAGTTGCCGATGCTTTTACGCTTTTTGCTAAATTCGAAGAAAAGCTTAAAGCAACGGGCGGTAATTTGACCCGGGCTGCGGTGGAAATTGCCAAAGAGTGGCGCAGTGATCGGATACTGCGCAAATTAGAAGCCTTGCTCATAGTAGCCGATCGCGATAAAATGTTTATCGTTTCTGGCAATGGTGAGGTTATCGAACCGGATGATGGCATAACAGCCATTGGCTCCGGAGGTTCTTATGCCCTGGCCGCAGCTCGTGCTCTGGCGCGTTTCACTGACCTGACCGCACCAGAAGTAGCGTCTGAGGCCTTGAAAATTGCCGGGGAAATTTGTGTGTACACCAATGACCGTATTACTGTGGAAGTTGTTGAATAGTAATATTTAAAAAGGAGACAGCGATTTGCATAATCTTACACCGAAAGAAATAGTGGAGGAACTGGACAAGTATATTATCGGCCAAAAAGATGCCAAAAAGGCAGTTGCCATTGCTCTGCGCAATCGTTATCGGCGTAAACTGCTTCCCGACGAACTGAGTGAAGAGATTTATCCCAAGAATATTATTATGATAGGCTCTACCGGAGTTGGCAAAACCGAGATTGCCCGCCGCCTGGCTAAACTGGTAAAAGCACCTTTTATCAAGGTGGAAGCCAGCAAATTTACCGAAGTAGGATATGTGGGACGGGATGTGGATTCCATGATCAGGGATCTGGTGCAGACTGCCTTACGCATGGTCAAACAGGAGAAGATGGAAGAGGTCCAAGAAAAGGGTATTATCCTGGCTGAGGAGAGGATAGTTGATTATCTCTACCCTTTGCCGGCCCAGAACATAAGCCATACCAAAAACCCATTTGAATTTCTGATGGGGCAGGGTCAGAACACGCCCCCAGAGGACGATGGTTATCGCCGCCGTTTGCGTGAAGCCGAAGCCCAGCGAGAAATTATCCGGCAAAAACTGGCTCGCAAGGAATTAGAAGAAGAAATTATCGAAATTGATGTTGAGGAGAAAAACAATTCATTTATGGAAATCATCTCCGGGTCGGGTGTCGAAGAGATGGGTGTAAACCTCCAGGATGTATTGGGCGGAATCCTGCCTAAAAATAGCAAAAAGAGGAAAATCAAAGTAGAAGAGGCTCGTAAAATCTTAAGTTATGAGGAAGCGGCGCGGCTTATCGATACAGATGAGGCCAATCGGGAAGCTATCAGACGGGTAGAACAAGACGGGCTGGTTTTTTTGGATGAAATAGACAAAATTGCCGGCAAGGAGGGTTCTTATGGCCCGGATGTATCCCGCGGCGGGGTGCAAAGAGACATCCTCCCCATTATTGAAGGGTCGACGGTAATAACCAAATATGGGCCAGTTAAAACCGACCATATTCTTTTCATAGCTGCGGGGGCTTTTCATGTCAGCAAGCCATCCGACTTAATACCCGAATTACAGGGCAGATTTCCCATCCGGGTTGAGCTGGAGAACTTGAAGAAAGATGATTTGACCAGGATTTTGCGCGAACCCCACAATTCATTGTTGAAACAATATATAGCCCTATTGTCGACTGAAAAAGTTGACTTAAGCTTTACGGATGAGGCGGTTGAATATATTGCCGAAATTGCCTTCGAAGTCAATACCCGCACCGAAAACATAGGTGCCCGCCGTCTCCATACCATCATGGAAAAGGTATTGGAAGATTTACTGTTCGATTCAGCTTACATGCATGGACAACAAATATCTATCGATAAAGAGTATGTGGAGCAAAGACTCAAATTGATAGTGCAGGATGAAGATTTAAGCAGATATATACTTTAAGGAACTGCCAATAACAGGCCACTTATCGAGCCACTCAAATCAGCAATTATTATGGACAAACCCAGCCTTTTTCTTGCAAAAGCTTATGTATTTGTGCTATATTATCACATGATGATTTCACACGCTGACTGACCGCTTGGAAGGTGCTCATTGAGTCTCCCGGAGGGATGAAGCAGCGGAGGATTAAAACAAATAGGAGGTATGCCCGATGTCAGTAATTACCATGAAACAATTACTGGAAGCTGGTGTTCACTTTGGACATCAGACTAGAAGATGGAATCCCAAGATGGACCGCTACATTTATATGGAGAGAAACGGCATCTACATTATCGATTTGCAGCAAACCGTAAAAAAATTCGATGAAGCTTATGCTTTCATTAAAGAAGTGGTGGCCGGAGGGAAAGGGGTACTCTTTGTAGGTACCAAGAAACAGGCTCAAGAGACGATAAAAGACGAAGCCAGAAGATGTGAGATGTTTTTTGTCAACCAACGCTGGTTAGGCGGTATGTTGACTAATTACAAAACCATCCGCAAACGTGTATTTAGACTAAAAGAATTGGAAAGAATGGAAGCAGAAGGAGCTTTTGAGGTTCTGAGCAAGAAGGAAGTCGCTAAACTCAAAAATGAGTGGGAAAGGCTGGAAAGATTCTTAGGCGGAATAAAAGATATGGAGAAACTGCCCGGAGCAGTATTTGTGGTTGATCCCCGTAAGGAAAAAATTGCGGTGGCTGAAGCCCGCAAGCTGAATATACCGGTAGTAGCTATTGTTGATACAAATTGCGATCCGGATGAAATCGATTATGTAATACCCGGGAACGACGATGCCATCCGAGCAGTTAGACTAATATCATCTAAGATAGCCGATGCAGTAATAGAGAGCAAACAGGGAGAACAAATTACCGGATAAGGTTTGAGTAAAGGGTGAATAGGTTTTCCTGTACACCCTTTTTTTATGAAAAAACATAAATATGCATAACATTGGAGGAGGTCGTCAAGTGGAGATTACAGCAGGTTTGGTTAAAGAACTACGGGAGAGAACCGGCGCAGGCATGATGGACTGTAAAAAAGTACTGGTGGAGACCTGCGGCGACATAGAAAAAGCCATCGATGAGTTGAGAACCAAAGGATTGGCTAAAGCCGCTAAAAAGGCCGGGCGGGTAGCCAGTGAGGGGCTTGTTTTGTCATATATACATGGCAAAGGCCGTATTGGAGTGCTGGTGGAAGTAAACTGTGAAACTGATTTCGTAGGCAAAACAGATGAATTCAGACAGTTGGCCTACGATATAGCTATGCAAGTTGCTGCTTCTAATCCAGAGTACCTGTCACGCGAGGATGTTCCGGCGGCAGACCTAGAGCGGGAACGGGAGGTGCTCATAGCCCAGGCGTTAGAAGAGGGCAAACCCGAAAAGGTTGTTGAAAAAATGGTGGAGGGCAGAATTGAGAAGTTTTATAAGGAAAACTGCCTGCTCGAACAACCATTTATAAAAGATCCGGATAAAACTATCCAGAAGTTGGTTCATGAGCATGTGGCTAAAATCGGGGAAAACATCTCCATACGCAGGTTTACCCGCTATGAGGTAGGAGAAGGAATAGAAAAGGAACAGAGCGATTTTGCGGCCGAGGTCATGTCCCAGATCAAGGGCTAAGCGGCAACTGCGGATCGAGACACTATTAAACATACAACCTGGGAGGGTATCAATTGTATAATCCCCAATATAAACGAGTGATATTAAAACTCAGCGGTGAAGCCCTGGCAGGAGATAAGGGATATGGTATCGAACATAGTGTGATTACTTCCATTGCCCGGCAGGTTGTGGAAGTAACCCGCCAGGGTGTAGAAATTGCCATTGTGGTAGGTGGGGGCAACATTTGGCGCGGGGTTTCGGGAAGTGCCAAAGGTATGGACCGTGCTACAGCTGATTATATGGGAATGTTGGCTACGGTTATAAACTCACTGGCCATGCAGGACGCTTTAGAGAATGAAGGTATGGTAACCAGAGTAATGTCCGCCATTGAGATGAAGGAAGTTGCGGAACCATATATCAGGCGCCGAGCTATTCGTCATCTCGAAAAGGGCCGGGTAGTAATATTCGCGGCCGGAACTGGCAACCCTTACTTCTCTACGGATACGACTGCGGCACTACGATCGGCCGAAATAGAAGCGGAAGTAATACTTATGGCTAAAAAGGTCGATGGGGTCTATGATTCTGACCCGCTTAAGAATCCTGAAGCGGTGAAATTCAGCCGTTTGGATTATATTGATGTGATCAAACGGGGGTTGGGAGTTATGGATTCCACAGCGGCTTCGCTCTGTATGGATAACAACATACCAATAATTGTATTTGATTTAACCCAAGAGGGTAACATCTTAAAGGCAGTGCTGGGTGAGGATATCGGTACCTATGTAGGGAGGTAAAAGCATGATTAATGATATTATGGAAGATACCGAAGTCAGAATGACCAAAACCATAGAGCATTTAATCGGGGATTTCGCTGGCATGAGAGCTGGCCGGGCCAATCCTGCGATGGTGGAAAAAATCATGGTCAACTACTATGGAGCCCCAACCCCGTTGAACCAACTGGCCAATATAAATGTGCCCGAAGCTCGGCTTTTAGTAATAAATCCCTGGGATAAGGGAAGTATAGCCGAGATAGAAAAGGCGATTATGAGATCCGACCTGGGAGTGAACCCCAACAATGATGGCAATGTGATTAGAATCAACATTCCCCAGTTAACCGAGGATCGCAGAAAAGATCTGGTTAAAGTGGTTAAGAAAAGAGCTGAGGAGGGCAAAGTCGCGATTCGCAATATTCGCAGAGAAGCCAATGATCTAATCAAAGCCAGCGAAAAGGATAAAATGATTTCCGAAGATGCGAGTAAAAAGGGACTTGATGATATTCAAAAGGTTACTGATAAATATACAAAAGATATAGATCAGATACTTCAGCTCAAAGAAAAAGAAATTATGGAAGTATAAGTAATGCAGTTAAACTGTGATCATGCTATGGTTATAGTAGTATACAATACCCCCTTTTATGGGGGTATTATTAGTTAAGGAGAGAAGGGGAATAGTGGCTAAGAAGAATAATGTGATTGACGACACAAACGATTTAGGTCATTTACCCCGCCATATCGCCATAATTATGGATGGCAACGGCAGATGGGCCCAAAAAAGGCTGATGCCTAGAACTATGGGCCATAGAGCTGGTATGGCCGCCTTGAAAAAGGTTGTACAGGCATGTGATGACCTAAAGATTCCCTTCTTAACGGTCTTTGCCTTTTCCACTGAAAACTGGAAAAGGCCCTTAACCGAAGTTGACTATCTGATGAACTTGCTTGTAGAATTTCTACATAAAGAATTAGATGAATTACACCATAATAATGTGCAGATTCATGTAATGGGAAACTACCTCATGATTCCCCGGGAATGCCAATTAGAAATTGAGCAGGCCCTGGAAAAAACCCGTAACAATAATGGCTTGGTATTTAATATTGCCCTCAATTACGGATCCCGCCAGGAGATTATCAATACAGTCAAGTTAATAGCTGGAAAAGTAATCCGCCAAGAAATAGAAACCGAAGATATTGATGAAGGGTTATTTTCACAGCTGCTCTATACCGGAGAAATGCCCGATCCCGATCTATTAATTCGAACTGCTGGTGAGATGCGCATCAGTAATTTCATGTTATGGCAGATTGCCTATGCAGAGATTGTTGTTTGTGATACCTTATGGCCGGATTTCTCGGTGGAAGATCTCACCCGGGCGATTAAGGAGTATCAAGGCCGAGATCGAAGATTTGGGGGATTAAATCAGTGATAGGATTGATATTTTAATGCTTAGAACGAGGATAATTACGGCGGCTATCGGTATCCCTATCTTGTTAGGAATAGCGTATCTGGGCGGAAATTACTGGGCGGGCTTGATTGCTTTGCTGATGGCAGTGGTCTTGCTGGAGTATTTTGCCATGATGCGCTGCCGGGGTTTTCAACCCATAATACTACCAGCATATTTAATGGCCTTTATATTACTATTCAGGGTGCAGTTGGACCAAAATATGACAGGCTTGTTTTGGGCCGGATTATTACTTATGATACTGTCAA
>JBAYYO010000068.1:0-8701 GCA_041672985.1 Syntrophomonas sp.
GCAAAATGGTAATTTCTATCTGCCGGGGATGTCCCCCAACTCCACTTTAAACGGTAATCTATCGTCTGTTTGCCTAGTATAAGCGCCTGTTGCGGCATATAGATACTGTTTACCTGCATACCGTCCACCACCGTTTGCCGGCTGGAGGTCGGAACCAGAGTAAGCGTATCATCAGAATTTAGCATGTATAAATTCATGACCAGGGGCACATTCAGTCCGACTAGCGGAGTATTGGCATTCCAATTCATATTGACGATAACCCTATAATACAAATCAGTATCTTTAGTATTTTCCAGGCTGAAATTATAGATCTGATTAGTTATGCCGGGATATTGGACATTGGTAGGGTCGGTTCCCCAGGTTGGAGTCAGCTCATATTCTTTTACTATAACTGAACTGGCATCCCCGCTATTGGTAATTACCGATGAATAACGCGAAAAGGAAATACCGGATGATATTATCACCACTAAAAGCAGTATAAGTATAGGATAAGATATCTTTTGCGTTGATCTCATATAAGTTACCCCCGCCAAAAATCAATGACCGCAAGTGCCAATTGTGCGTTACGCCTTTGGTGTGCATCACACCGCCAGCAGTTTTGTCATACGCCCCCTGTCGGGGTTTAAGTGAACTCGTTCAGCTAAAGCTGAACATTGCGGCTTCAGATGGGGACTCTACCCCATCTGAAATTACCCAGAACTCACCCCCACTTATAGAAGTAGGAGTTTTGAAACCCTGATCAACCACTACAGATAAAAAGCCGGTTTATCCCCTTTGGTGTCTCAGGGAGACGGCAGCATCCCTTCCCTATCAGGAGCGGCCTGGTTGCCGATTACTTTTATCATAATCCCCTCGGAGGCGCTTTCCGCCAGGCTTTTCAACTTGGCTACCGCCTGGGTATCATAAGCATCGTAATGACTTTTTAAACAACTATCGACTGCCGCCTGAGCAGCATAGACTTGGGCCAGCAAACCATTATAAACTGCCTGGTGGGCGGCATCTATATCCTCTCCCGTAATCCAGCAGGGAGGATCGCCACCAAAACAATGGTAAGTAACGATCTCAACGTCGTCCACCGTTGTAACCATGCGCTGATGCTGGGAGAAGAAATCATTAGCCTCTCCGGCCCGGGCATTGTAAATGGCAACCAGATTTTCATATTCCCGCTCCGCCCGGGCATAATAATTGCCGGTTTCACTTTCATCCGGGTTAGGCTCACCTACATAATACGAGGTGTTCCACCACCAGTGGATGGTAATAGTTGCGGCCGCATCGCTACCGGCCTCAATGGATTCGCTGGCCACCAGGAAATAACCATCTTCGTCGGTGGTTATATCTTGTAAGTCAAACCAATCTGCATAGGGTTCTTCTATGGTAACCGCCGAATCTTCACTGCTCAGATAAAATATCAGCGGAGGATAATCGGTTCCTTCGGCATCGTCATAAATATCATCTAAAAGCGCATCCACATTCATATGAATTTCGTAGTCGATAGCAACATCGGATTCTCCCCCCGAAATCAGGAAGCTGTTCTCGCCCTTATCCTGGGGAGACAAGGACTGGTTATCGAATACGTCAAAAGTAAATCCTTCATTATGCATATTATCCGCATCCGCGCCCACCCGGAAATTCCACTTAGCGATAAGGGCGGCGTTCTCACCGCTATATTCACTGCTGTATCCAGCCAGGGTTGATGACAACACATTAAAGCTGCTCAGAGCCACCACCATAAGAATTAGAATCATTTCCAAAAGCCTCATTGATGATCATCTCCCTTCTTCATACATAGGAATTATATGGTATCCCATCGGCCTTGCTGCGTATCTTCGCATATATAACATCACCATAAATCAAGAGCAATGCCAAAGCCAGCAACACCAAAATACCCGGGGGTGTTTTGAAAAACAGGATGGCCAGCCCCAGCTTGGGGATCTTAAAAATCACTTTGCCTTCCAATTTCTCAGCCGGCACTATTTCGTCCGCTTTATTATTACTGTCGCCCTTGAGTACGAAACCACCATTTTCTTCAGCCACAATCCGGTGCGTATAGGAGATATTCCTTATCATATAAGTAGCAACATCTCCCGGCTGATACTGGTGGGGCGCCTGTTCCCGGATTATCACCACATCCCCCGCCATAATCGCCGGCGCCATGGACCCGGACATAACAATCAAGGGTGTCATCCCCAAGAATTTAGGCATAGGGTTGTGGGTGATTCCTTTACTGATACCCAGGTACATATTGATTACGATCAAAAGACCCAGCCCAACCAACAGTCCATATTTTAAGCAGTTAAATAAAAACTGCACCCACTTGCCTTTCATAACCTATCCTCCCGCTACTTTCTCTGGGCCGAAACCTGGATTAACAGCGTACAGGCTACTTCTCCCCCATGCTGGATACCATAACGGTTATCGTCGTCGCCTCCATCTTGCCAGCGCCATTCCAGAGTATATTCATGCTTCGTTTTCCCGGTCATGGTCAAAGGCTGAATGCTGTTGGCGGTCACCGCACTGATCTGCGCAGGACTGTGCCAATTAGAATCGCCGTTGACATAGGCCCCGGTTTTATTGTCTTGCAGACGATACTGCATAGGGATATTTAACACGTTATCGGTTTCCAGCAGTTGTATATCATAGTTAATAGCAAAATCATTGGCGGTATTATCTACTGTAAAAATATAAGCCCCAGTCATGCCGGGAGCTATGCGTTTGTCGGCGCCGAAAATGTTAATCGGGGCCGGTGTCTGGGTAAAATATGTCAAGCGGCCCGCGGAACTATACACGGTCAGCTTGCCGGCTGTGGGCGCCGCTCCTCCTCCGCCTGAGCCTCCGCCTCCTTCCCCGCTGACGGCGGGAGGAGCAACCGGGGGATCAGGAACCTCCGGTGGAAAAACTTCGGGAATACTCCCGGGAACAGGCGGCGCATCCGGTACTCTAACATCTTGACTTATTACCAGACTGGTCTGACCCGAGGCATCCTGCCTTATTTCCAATACTATTTCCAACACGGCGATATCTACTGCCAATTCCAGTACAAAGACTCCATCTGCTGTAGGCACCAGAACGGCCTCCTCAATCTGAATATTGCGGTTGATATCCGCAATGCAGGAAGCCAGCATCTGATGATTTTGGTCGAGAACGCTGATAGTGTGCCTCCCGTCCTCCACATCTTCGAATATGAAATAGCCCTCCCGGTCAGTCAAGGTAATTCTCGATTGGCTGTGCAACTCCACCAGACCATTCCCGAAGGGTGTTCCGTCGCTATAGATGACCCGGCCTTTTATGGTCACTTTCTTCTCCACCGGTACAATCACTCTAGCCGGAGGGGCAAAATAATTCTTTATTCTATCCAGGAGGGAACCTTGCGGTATCACCTCCTGTATCTGGGGAAGGCCGGAAGATATTAAAAACAAAGTTTCTTGTTTATCCCGTATGATCCCGAAAACGGAAAAAGCAATGTACACTACAATTAGGGCAATGATGCCCAGCAGCATCATGTTCCTGCGATTTTGCGCCCAGTCCACGCTATCACCTCCATGCGGCTGCCTTGCAGAAAGCGCTTTCAAGGTGCCCTCCGCAAGAGAGCCGCGGCTCTCTTATTGGTCGAACAACTATTTAGTCGGTGCTGCCTGGGTTGCGGTCAGAGTTACTTCCAGGGTGTACTCGCTGCGGTCGGCAGTTGCAGAAGCAATGCCCAGATCGGTATCGCTTGCATTTTTAGTTTCACCCGTAGAATCCACATACGCCCATCTCCATTGGATCGTGAGGGTTTCTGTTCCATCCGTTTCAGCAAGTGTAATATCATCGCCATTTAATTCATCTGCCAAGCCATCCAGGGCTACCCACGTTGTTCCGTCAACTGAATACTCCATCGGCACATTCGCACTCTCCGCTGTTTTGGCAAATCCAAAAGTAATATCCGCCGCCACGTCACTGTTGTTGGTCATCGCCAGAGTGAATTCCCCGTCGACTCCGGGAGCAATAATATAATCACCGTCCTGAGCCACAATATTTTTATTGTATTCATGTGAAAATAAATCCAGTTCTGCCGCAGCGTCAGGAAAAACGGCAAATTCAGTAGCCCCATCCGTCATAGTCAAATCCCATTTGGCCACCAGGGCCGTATCCTGTCCGGCATAAGTACTGGTATACTTGGCGAAAGTTCCTGATAACATAACTGAAGATATCATGCAGACTACTAAAAGCAGCGCACTGATTCTAAAGGTTTTTTTCGGTAAAGTCATAGTCTTCATATTCCCATCTCCTTTTCAAAATATATCCTCATTAAGTTCCTTCTCATTAATTAGTTTGCCTGGTCGGCCCCTCACCTCCTTTAATGTGGTTTCCTGCCATAAAAGCCGTACTGCTACTATTTATATTGAAATCTTAGCGGGGAAGATCTTCTTCCTGGGCCTTAGATTCATTATTTTCCGAGCGCGCTGCTTTTAAAGCCGCTAACTCCGCTTCCAACTCCGCTTCCCGATGGCCCTTTTTCCTACCGCGCAGGCTGCGAGCGGTTATATCATAAATAATAAACAGGCACAAGGGGGTTACTACAAATAACAACAATCCTATCGGGGTCTGCAGGAACATGGCAAATCGGCCTACACCGCCAACCCGTCCCAGGTACTTGCCTTCCAGGGCTTCAGCCTCCACAATGCTGGCATCAGCTCCTATATTGGCGTCACCCTTGGTCAGGAAGGATCTGGTACCGTTCTCAATCACAACCTCGGTAACTCTATGAGTTACGGCCGTATTCTGGTCGGCTCGAAAGGTAATGATGTCCCCTTCCACAATGGCATCAGCACTGATTTCCTTGGTTAGTACAATATCCCCGGTCAAAATGGTGGGTTCCATGGAACCCGACAGTACTATAAAAGGCTTATATCCCATGAAATCCGGTATATCATCGGGATACAGGTAAGACTTAACAATCATAGTTCCATTGACAATGATAATAAGGGTTAAAAAAATACAGATCGTAATTCCGATTACATTTAATGTCTTTCTAATAGCCGTGCTTTCATGGGTGCTTTTTGATGTATCCTTTCCCATTCTTAACGCCTCCAAGATTTGCATTGTGTACAAAAAAATCACTACATATATAATGTAGCGGCCGGTTGCGTCTCCAGCTACTGTAGGTTAGACGCCCATTTTAACACCTACAGGTCATCGCTTCCGCCTTGCTTTATCCATGTTTGTGCAAATCAGTAAAACCTAACCCTTTATTCCCCCCTTTTGTATATACAAATTTATTTTACAAACATCCAGCTTAGCTATTTATAAATTAAAAAAGGCCACTACAATAAATTGTAGCGGCCGGTTGCGTCTCCAGCTACTCCCTAGTTTTGCAGTTAAGTGAATAAGAAAAGCATCCTTAGGCCCGATAAATCGGGCTATTTTAATGTCAATATTTATAAATATTTATGTTGTCGATTGTTGTAGAACATGGTATAATATCCATATTAGGGGGGTGTTGGCTATGTTTCTTAAAAAGAGTATTAGTAACGGAAGGGTCTTTCTTTCCCTGGTACAAGGTTACCGAGAGAATGGTAAGGTTAAGCACAAAACGATAGAAAAGATCGGCTATCTTGATGAATTGGAAAAAGAATATGACGATCCTATCGCCCACTTTAAATCTGTTGCTAAAGAACGTAATTTAGCAACATCTTTTGAGCGTAAATTAGAAGTTAGTCTTAATCAACGCCTTGCCGATAAAGCATCTTCGCGAAAGAACCTGGGATATGCCATTCCCAAGCGCATTTACTCTCTTCTTGGCATCCATACTTTTTTACAGAATAAACAAAAGCATCTGAAGATAAAGTACAATTTGAACAGTATTTTCAGTCTCCTCGTCTATAACAGGTTTCTTTTTCCTTCCTCCAAAAAGATGGCTTATGACAGGCGTGATTTTTTCTTTGAATCGTACAAATTTTCCCTTGATGACGTGTATCGCTCCCTTGATTATTTTGACTGCTACTCAGAATCCATCCAGAAGTATTTGCACGAAAAAGTCTGTAAAATTGTTGGTCGGGATGGAGAACTGGGATATTATGATGTCACTAATTATTATTTTGAAATCCCATACAATGATGAGGATGAATATGACGATAAGGGGGTTCTAATTAAGAAAGGATTCCGAAAAAAGGGACCTTCTAAGGAACACCGTCCAGATCCGATTGTCCAGATGGGGCTTTTGATGGACTCAAATGGGATTCCTATGGCTTTCAATACCTTTTCTGGCGGCGAAAGCGAAAAGACATCTCTTCTTCCTATTATCCGCAGGGTGAAAAAGGATTATGGTTTGGAACGCATTATTGCTGTTGCGGATCGAGGTCTTAATACCAGTGATAATACCGCCTTTCTTGCCGGGATCAATGATGATGATTCCCATGGCCGTGACGGCTACGTCTATGGACAGAGCGTATTGTCTGCAGATAAGGAATTTAAAGCATGGGTAATTAATACTGAAGGATACATTCATAGTAAAGAAGTAGACAAGGATGGGGAAGAGGTCATTTTCACCCATAAGTCCAGGATATATGCTAAAACTATACAGCTGGAAAACCGACGGGGAAAACGTGGCCTAAAAATGACCATTTATCAGAAACAGATGGTGTATTATTCAGAGAAATATGCCCAAAAACAGAAAAGGGAAAGGGAGCTTGTTCTAAGAAAAGCAAAGGATTTAATCGCCAATCCAGGAAAGTATACTAGAGCCACCAGTTTCGGTGCTGCCGGATATATAAATAATATTAAGTTCGTTAAGGAGACTGGTGAAGTATCGGACGGAACCGATCTCTCGTTAAATCTGAAAAAGATTGCGGATGAGGAAAAGTATGATGGTTATTATTCTATTGTAACCAGCGAAAAGGAACTGTCTGACCAAGAAATTCGTGATATATATAGAGGCTTGTGGGAAATAGAGGAATCTTTTAAAATCATCAAGAGCGAATTCAAAGCACGCCCTATTTATGTTCGAACCGAGAATCACATAAATGCGCATTTTCTCATATGTTTTGTGGCGCTTCTTATTCTACGTGTACTGGAATACATGCTAGATAAAAAATATCCGGTCAAGAAAATACGGGAGTCTCTAATCCGTTATTCATGTTCACATCTTGATCAGAATTATTATTTGTTTGATTACAGAGATGAAATCCTTCAGTCATTGGAGGGGGTTTTCGACCTTGACCTGGGGAATAAAATTATGACCAAATCTGAAATTAAAAAAATTTTGCAGTACCATAAATAGGATCCAAATATACAACACAAAAGTATCCGAAACAAAAGCTCTGTAGTCCGCATAAATGCTGGATTACAGAGCTTTTATACATGGTTTTACTGCAAAACTCAGGTTACAAACATCCAGCTTAGCTATTTATAAATTAAAAAAGGCCACTACAATAAATTGTAGCGGCCGGTTGCGTCTCCAGCTACTGCAGGTCAGACGCCCATTTTTATGCCTACAGATTATCGCTTCCGCGTAGAAATACTTTACTTTTTTAATTTGCCAATAGATATATAATGCAACAATGGATAAATTATGTCAATCGTTTTTTAACAAGTATTGAAATATCTGCAAAGCATTGTAACTCTTTCCGTATTATGATGGCTTAGCTTAAATTATGCTTTAATCATGTTAAAAGTGCATTATATGCTTAACAAAATGTTGTGCTGCCCATTTGTTGACAGCCTTACCTGATTTTCTTTCTAATTCGCAATTTTTCTTCCTTATTTTTTATAATAAACGATGCGACCTTTTTTGTCCATATTTATTTGTGCATATAAGTGTCATTAAGAGCGTAGCGAAGCAACCTTAATAGTGCTGCTTGCCAGCACATGTGTAGTGCCCGCAGGGTGCTACCTTAATCGTGCTGCTTGCAGCACATGTGTAGTGCCAGTAGGGTGCGACCTTAATAGTGCTGCTTGCCGGCACATATGTAGTGCCCGTAGGGTAGATCTGCTCCCTCTAAGCAGTCAGACTCTTCACTGCGTTCTGAGGGACATCCTATGCACAGCAACAGGCGGGGCAATCCTGTGTTCCCTTCTCCCCCTAAAAAAGACTAAACCGGCGAGTCTTATTGGGTGCACTGTCATGGGAATAATAATAATAATATTGGTAGTAATCATTAGCATCCATTTTCACCTGGTTTAGTACTACTCCTATCAAGCGGGCATTGGCCTTGGCAAACTGCTCTTTGGCCTCCCGGGCAAGGTCGATTCGCGTAAAGTTGGAACGCACTATCAGTATCACTCCATCTACCTGAGCCGACAGAATGGTAGCATCAGTTACTGCCAGAACCGGAGGGGCATCTATGAATACATAATCATATCTTTCGAGTAATGTCTCCCACAGAGTGCGTGTTCTGTTTGAATTAAGTATTTCGGCCGGGTTAGGGGGTATAGGACCGCTGGTTAAAACGGTCAGATTGTCCACGAGACCTTTATGGGCAACTTCGTCTACATCCAGCTGCTGCATGATACAGTTGGTAAATCCCTGAAAGTTTTCCACCTGAAAGATCTTATGCTGAACTGGCTTGCGCAGGTCACAATCAACAACAATCACCTTATTCCCGGCTTGGGCCATTACCACAGCTAGATTGGAAATGGTCGTAGATTTTCCATCCTGGGGATTACAGCTGCTCAACAGGATGGATCGGCAGGGATTATCCATGCCGGCAAATCCCAGGTTGGT
>JBAYYO010000069.1:0-8660 GCA_041672985.1 Syntrophomonas sp.
ATCGCCTATACGCTCCTCGTCTGAACAATCTAAAAATATTACGTTATGGAACGACTCTTTTATTTGTGCGGGACGAAGCACCGCCTCAGTACCGGGCAGGAATCTATATATGGCCGGGACTGGATCCTGCAAAAGAACCCGGACTTTTTTCCCAAGAGAAAGCAGTCCCCAGTATAACGCCATTAACGAGCCAATACAATCACCATCCGGGATAGAGTGTCCCACCAACAGAAAGTCGTCTCTTTTCTTTATGTCCCGGGCTATTTGTGCTAGTGTATTCATCTGCCTATTCCTTTGCCTCCGAGTTCTCATGGAGGCTTTCCAACAATGTCGAAATCCTGATGCCCTGCTCTATGGATTTGTCTAATCTAAATTCCAGGTCTGGGGCATGTCTAATCTGTAATCCCCGGGCCAGTTCCGTTCTGATATAACCTCGCGCCTTTTGCAGGGCTTGCATGGTTTGCTCTTGTTTCTCATCGTCGCCCATTATACTAATATATACTCGAGCGTGACTGATATCCTGAGCTGTGTCCACCCGGGTTATAGAAACGGAGGTGAAGTCAATGCGTGGATCTTTAATGTCTTCCTGTATTATCGAGGACAGAATTCGTCTTATCTCAACGGACATTCTCTCCTGTCTGCGCTTCCCCATGTTAGCACCCCATTCAGGTATTGTAATAGTAAACCGTTTATAGTTCCCTGGCTATCTCTTCCATGATATAGCCTTCGATAATATCGCCCTCTTTGAGGTCATTGAAGTCCTTAACCCCTATACCACATTCATATCCTTCCACAACTTCTTTAGCATCATCCTTGAATCTTTTCAATGATGCCAATTTGCCGTCATATATTATTACTGAATCCCTTAATACCCGGATATTGGCATTTCTTTGCATCTTGCCGTCGATAATATAGGATCCGGCTATGGTCCCAATATTAGGCACCTTAAATGTTTGCCTCACCTCGGCACGTCCCAGGTATTTTTCACGATATTCTGGATCCAATAAGCCTTCCATGGCCTTTTTTACATCATCTATCGCTTCATATATTACCCGGTACATGCGAATATCTATCTTCTCATCCTCGCCATATTTCCTGGCTTTGACATCGGGTCGAACGTTGAAACCTATAATAATAGCATTGGAAGCCGAAGCTAGCATAACATCGGTTTCGGTAATAGCACCCACCGCTGAATGAATAACATTGACTTTTACTTCGCTAGTACTGAGTCGTAACAGGGATTGGGCCAGGGCTTCAATCGAACCCTGTACATCCCCCTTAATTATAAGGTTTAGTTCTTTCATGCCGCTATTCTGCATTTGCTTGAAAAAGTCATCCAATGAAATCTTGCTGCTTTGCTTCTGGTCTTCCAACTTCTTCTCAGTCAATCTCAGGCTGGTAACCTCTTTGGCAATCTTTTCATCAGTGACCAGAACTCTTGCCCCAACTTCGGGAACATCTGACCAACCGGTGATCTCTACCGGCATGGAAGGAAGAGCCACATCAACCCGGCGTCCCCGATAATCAGTCATGGCCCGTACTTTACACCAGGTAAAACCACAGACTATGCAGTCCCCTATTTTTAGGGTTCCCTTTTGGACCAGCAAAGTAGCCACGGCTCCTTTGCCTTTATCGAGTTCACCCTCAATCACAACACCTTCTGCTTGTCGGTCAGGATTAGCCTTGAGGTCATTCATTTCGGCTACCAGCAACACCATTTCGAGAAGATTGTCTATCCCCATGCCATTTTTAGCGGATACAGGTATAAACATGGTGTCGCCGCCCCATTCTTCAGCAACGATATTGTATTCGGTGAGCTGCTGCATTACTTTGTCAGGATTAACATCGGGTTTATCCATTTTGTTCAAAGCCACTATAAATGGAACCCCGGCAGCTTTTATGTGATTTATCGCTTCTATGGTCTGCGGCATAACTCCATCATCGGCTGCCACCACCAATATAACAATATCAGTAAGGTTAGCTCCCCTAGCTCTCATAGCTGTGAAGGCCTCATGGCCAGGAGTATCAATAAATGTGATGCGGTTGCCCTTAACTGTAACTTGATATGCGCCTATATGTTGGGTGATACCACCTGCTTCTCCTGAAACCACATCTGCTTTACGTATCTTATCCAATAGCGATGTTTTACCATGGTCTACATGACCCATTACGGTCACGATAGGAGAACGAGGCACCAGACTTTCTTCGCTGTCTATGATTTCCTCCAGTATCTGTTCTTCCTCACTAATCTCCCGTTCAACTGCTACATCGTAAAGGCTGGCCAGTATTTCAACGGTTTCAAAATCAATCCCCTGATTGATGGTTGCCATTATGCCAAGCTCCATTAACTTCTTGACTATTTCGGCTGAACCTTTAGCCAGTTTTTCAGCTAGTTCCCTAACCTGAATAGAATCTCCCACCTGGATTTTTTCCGGAGTCTGTAAAACAACCTCTTCTTTTTTCTTTTTATGTTTGCCTTTTCTTTGCGGGCGACTGTAATCCCTGGTAAATTGCGGTCTGGATGGAGCTGTTCTCTTGACCGGTTTTCCCTGGGTATTGGCCAATCCAGGTTTTTTGGTTCCATCATGGGGAGCACCCGCTGACCGTTGCGGCCCCTGCCCTGCTTTTTTCGTATCATTTTGGATAGGTTTTTTACCTGGTGTCTGTGCAGGTGCACCGGTACGCCGCTCCGGCCTTCCAGTCGCAGCACCTGCAGGGGGACGGGCTCCAGATGTCGGCCGGGTAGTCTGACGGTTATCCTGACCACTCATCGGGCGGGCCCTATTGTTTCCAGACGCGGGTGCTTGACCTGGTCTGGGTGCATTCTGACGATTATCCTGACCACTCGTCGGGCGGGGTCTATTGTTCCCATACGCGGGTGCCTGACCTGGTCTGGGTGCATTCTGACGATTATCTTGACCACTCGTCGGGCGGGGTCTATTGTTCCCATACGCGGGTGCCTCACCTGGTCTGGGTGCATTCTGACGGTTATCCTGACCACTCGTCGGGCGGGGTCTATTGTTCCCGGACGCGGGTGCCTGACCTGGTCTGGGTGCATTCCAACGATTATCCTGGCTGCTCGTTCCTTGGATGGGTCTATTGTTGGGCGCGTTCACCCTGCCAGCAGATTCTTGTCTGCCCTGACGCACATCACCCGTTCCAGTTTCTGATCCACTCCGGTTGGTTGGAGGTTTCCTATCCCGATCATTAATTCCCGGGCGTCCTGATTTTACATCATTTCGAAGTCTCATGTCTGCCTGTTTTTGGATGGGCTGTTTATTATTCCCGTTGCTATCTGGCGATAAATCTTTACGAGCCCCATTAGCCAGGTGTTCCTCGCTGGCAGTCGTTTTGTCAGATCGGGGGGAAAGTCCACTAGCAGGCTTTTTTGGCACCTTTTCCGCTGCTGTTTCGGTTTTAGATCCCAGGCGTTTCCGGACCCATAAGGCCTGCGATTCTTCCATCGTGCTCATATGGTTTTTAACCTCCAACCCTAATTTCAGGAGGGCATCAACCATCTGTTTACTTGGTATTCCCATTTCTTTTGCCAACTCGTGTACTCTTATCTTGGCCATTCAACCACCCCCATACTTTTTGCATCCTTATCTACAGCCTCGATAGCCTTTACAATTGCGTTGGCTATTCCTGCATCGTTTATTGTTAGTGCCACTCGATATGCTTTCCCCATACTGGCTCCCAGATCATATCTGCTTCCCAGTGTGATCCAGGGAATGTTGCGCTTCCGGCAACTTTTGACTAATGACTCCCTAGTATTGGTCGATATATCTTCACTCATCAGCAAAACATGGGCCCGATTTCCAATCAGGCTGCTTTGGGTCGCCATGGCTCCCGAAGAAGTCTTGCCAGCCCGCTGTGCAATGCCTATAAGATTATATACTTTTCTCAAACTGCCACCCGCCTTTTTAGGGGTTCATCAATTTTTCTCGTATAAGATTTAATACATCTTCTGAGATTTCATGTTGCAGGGCTTTTTGCAACCTTTTGCCCTTTACGGCAAGGTTCAAACACTCCGGATCCCTACAGATATATGCCCCCCGGCCAGACTTCTTGCCGGTAATATCCAACTCCACTCTGCCTTCTGGTGTCCTGACCACCCTGATTAGTTCTTTCTTGTTTTTCATTACCCGGCAACCCACACACATTCGCTGAGGTATTTTCCGCTCCTTAGGCATTCAGCTCAAACTCCTCCTCGGCCTGGCTCTCACTCTTTATATCTATCTTCCAACCAGTGAGTTTAGCAGCCAGACGGGCATTTTGACCCTCTTTTCCAATAGCCAGAGAAAGCTGGTAGTCAGGAACAATCACCCGGGCCTTTTTACCGTCTCCATCTATTTCCACTGCCAGCACTTTAGAGGGACTTAAAGCATTGGCAATAAATTTCTCCGGGTCTCTGTGATATTTGATTATATCAATTTTTTCTCCATTTAACTCACTAACGATATTCTGTACTCTGATACCCCGCGGTCCAACACAAGCGCCCACCGAATCTATTTTATCATCCAGGGATGATACTGATATTTTAGAACGCGCCCCCGCTTCCCGGGCGATAGTTTTAATCTCCACCAGGCCTTCATATATTTCTGGAACCTCTAACTCGAATAAACGTTTCAGAAAGTAGGGATGGGTACGAGAAATGAAGACACTGGGACCCTTGGTAGTATTTTTAACCTCATATATATAGCCTTTTACTCTTTGGCCAACCTCATACCTTTCGGAAAAGATTTGATCGGACGGCATCATAATTCCCTCGGTTCTTCCCAAATTCACAACTACCGTTTTCGATTCAATTCTTTGTATGCTTCCGGTTACAATTTCACCTTCACGTTCGGCAAATTCTTCAAATATAATACTGCGTTCCGCTTCCCGAAGCTTTTGTACTACCACCTGTTTGGCTGTTTGAGCAGCTATGCGGCCAAAATCTGAAGGGGTCACTTCCACATCCACCAGTGCATCCACAATTACCGAGGGATCGATTTCCGCCGCCTCTTCCAGCGCTATCTCCATACACTGGTCAGTCACATTTTCAGTAACGCGTTTTTGGGCATATACCTGCACCTCACCAGTTATTTCGTTTAGTTCTACCCTAACATTCTGGGAGGTGCCAAAATTCTTCTTATAAGCTGTATTTAAAGCTGATTTGATAGCTTCAATTAACGCTTCTTGGGGTATACCCCTTTCTTTTTCCAATTCTCTGAGTGCCAGAATGAGCTCGTGGGACATTGTTCTTCCTCCTTATAAGTCGGGCTGTAATCTAACCATGGATATAATATCACGGTTTATATGGATCATTTTATCATCGATTTCAACACTCAATGTTTCAGGGTTGGCTGCGGCTAGCAGGCCGATAAATTTCTTCCTTCCCTCTACCTTCTGAGAGGTTTTAACCAAAATTTGTGAGCCTTGAAATCTAATAAAATCTCTATCCTGCCTTAATATTCTGTCAGTTCCAGGGGATGACACCTCCAAATAATCGTAATCCAGATCATCTAGAGTATCTATAAAATCCTTAACAGCCCGGGTGGCTGTTACGCACGTGTCCGTATCTACACCGCTGGCAGTATCGATATAGATTCTTAAAATGAGCCCATTAGGCTCTCTCTGATATTCAATATCATAGAGTTCTATCCCTTGATTCTGTAATTTATCAGCAATCATGGCTCTTACCCCAGGACTTATCGAGCCTTTAGCAGTCACCTTCCCGCCACCCCCGTATCATAAGAATTTCGTGGGTATCAATAGAAAGAGTGGGCCGTTACCCACTCTTCTAATACAATATTAGCAAGATACAGTAGAAGTATAACACAAAGGCATTTTACTATTCAAGTTAATGGCGCTTATTATAGTTAGACTGAGTATCTCAGGCAAAAAGGCTGATTTGAGTTTTCTCGGGCCAACCCGCAAAACAATTCTCTTCTCTCAACATGTCCATCGCACTCTTATTCAATCTGGTTCTGCCCTGGAAATCTTCAACAGATATATACTCCCCATCATTTCTGCTGTTAATTATCCCCTGGGCGGCGGCCGTCCCAACATTAGGGAGAGCCGCAAAGGGCAGAATCAAGCCCCCATTATCTACAATGAACTTATGGGCATCCGATTTATATATATCAACCGGTTTGAAATGGAAACCCCGGGCATACATTTCCAGGGCTAATTCTAATATGGTTAAAAGTTTCTTTTCTTTTTGGGATGCATTATATCCCAGTTTAACAATCTCCTTGATTCGCTCCCGAACCTTTTCATAACCACCCAATATGTTGGGGGCGTCAAAATCCTCAGCCCTGATTCCAAAAAAGCTGGAGTAAAATGCCAGGGGATAATGAATCTTAAACCAGGCTATACGAAAAGCCATGGTGACATAAGCCACCGCATGTGCTTTAGGGAACATGTATTTAATTTTCTGACAAGCTGCAATATACCAGGATGGGATTATACATTTCTCCATGGCCTCAATATCTTGCGGATTCAAGCCTTTGCCCTTACGGACCTTTTCCATTATTTCAAAAGCCTGAATCTTGTTCATGTCTTTATGGATCAAATAGGTCATTATGTCGTCCCGGGTACAGATTACTTCATTCAAGCTGGCCACCTTATCTTTAATCAGATTTTGGGCATTGTTCAGCCATACATCGGTGCCGTGGGACAATCCACTAATTCTAACCAGTTCCGAAAATGTCGTCGGCCGGGTTGCTTCCAGCATCTGCCTGACAAAATGGGTGCCAAACTCTGGAATGCCGTAAGTGCCGACGGTGGAGTCAATATCTTCCGGTTCAACTCCCAGCGGCCCCACCCCCGAAAATAGCCTCATTGTCTCTTTATCAGACAGGCTTAAGGATGAAGCCTTGATGCCAGTCAGATCTTCGAGCTCTTTAATGACTGTCGGGTCGTCATGCCCGAGGATATCAAGCTTTACCAGCTGGTCTCCAATCGCATGATATTCAAAATGGGTGGTAGTAATTCCTGAATCTTTTTTGTCGGCAGGGTGTTGCAAGGGGGTAAAATCCATTATGTCTTTGTCAGTAGGCACCACAATTAACCCCCCCGGGTGCTGCCCGGTCGTTCTTCTTACCCCGGTAATACCTGCGGCGAGGCGGGCCATTTCAGATAATTTAATATCCAGGCCCTGTTTCTCGGCGTATTTTTTCACAAAACCAAAGGCGGTCTTCTCGGCGATGGTTGATATTGTGCCCGCCCTGAAGACATTTTTACTGCCAAACAGTTCTTCCACATATTGGTGCGCCCGACTCTGATAGTCTCCCGAAAAGTTTAAGTCTATATCAGGAACCTTGTCGCCTTCAAATCCCATGAAGGTTTCAAAGGGGATATCAAAGCCATCCTTATATAAATCCTTTCCACACCCAGGGCATTTTTTATCATCCAAATCGGCGCCGCAACCGAGCGAGTTATCTAGAATGAATTCACTATAATAGCAGTGGGGGCAAATATAGTGTGGGGGCAGCGCATTTACCTCTGTAATGCCGGTTAAATAAGCAACCAGGGACGAACCTACCGACCCCCGGGAGCCTACCAAATAGCCATCCTCATTCGATTTTTTGACCAGTTTGTGAGCAATTAGATATAACACTGCAAAACCATGTCCAATTATTGAATCCAGTTCGCGCTTGATTCGTTTATCCACAATCGGGGGCAATTCCGGTCCATAAAGGGCATGGGCCTTGCTCCAGGTAAGTTCGGCAATTTCCTGCGCGTCACCCTCAATCTTAGGTGGATAAAAACCATCTGGTACGGGCTTTATGTCTTCAATTAAAGAAGCCACCCAGGCGGGATCATCTATAACAACCCGTTTTGCTTCCGCATTCCCCAGATAGGCGAATTCTTCCAGCATTTCGTCCGTGGTTCGGAAATATAGCGGGAGATGTTCTTCGGCATCTTCATAGTCCTGCCCTACCTTGATAATGGTACGGTATTTTTCATGATGGGGGTCCAGAAAATGCACATCGCCGGTAGCCACCACCGGTTTATTATATTTTCGGCCTAGATTGACTATATGCTGGTTAATCTCCACCAGTTCGGCCTCGGTTTTAACCAATCCTTTTCTGAGCATAAAGGCATTGTTGGCCAGAGGTTGAATTTCCAGATAATCATAGAAAGATACAATTGTCTTCAGTTCCTCATCGCTGGCACCATGCAGCAAGGCGCGGAAAAGTTCCCCCGCCTCACAAGCGGTGCCCAGCAGGAGCCCTTCCCGATGTTCAAGTAATTCCTGGCGGGGTATGCGCGGTTGGCGATAGAAATTATCCAGATAGCTTAAGCTGACTAGCTTATACAGGTTTTTCAGGCCTATGCGGGTACGAGCCAGCAGTATGATATGATAAGGACGCTCTTTCTTATCCTCCTCCACCAAATATCCTTCTACCCCGTATATTATCTTAAGATTACAATCACCTTTTTTATGGAGCGCTTTGAGCGCGTCGTAAGCTACGGGAAAAGCCTGAATACTGCCATGGTCTGTGATGGCAATCGCAGGATGGTGCCACTGGGCCGCCCGGTTGATAAGAGCTTTCACTTCGGTCAGCCCATCCATAGAACTCATCTTGGTATGGGCATGCAGTTCTATTCTTTTCTGCTCACTGTCATCGTTGCGATAGGTTGCCTCCTGCAGGGTATATTGTTCCATA
>JBAYYO010000070.1:0-8639 GCA_041672985.1 Syntrophomonas sp.
GCGGATTCTGCTTAAGAATATGGCCGGCAATGAAACGTAAAAATTCAACTATAAATGTTGAGGAAGCTTCCCGCACACAGTTTAGGATGGGAAGACTGGTCATATTCTGATATAGAATGGCGAAAAAGACCTCTTTCCGGGGTCCATAATACAGAGCACGTTTGAGAAAATCGAATTCCTCACTGCTATCCAAACGAACTCCTTCCCAGTCCGCAGCACCTCTAATTTGCTGGCGCAATTGAAATTCATCTCGCCAGGAAAGAAACAAGTCCTCCCCCGATGATGAAACATTAAATTTATTTATAATAGTTTGCATTAGTATCATTCCTCGACGTAGTTTCCATAAAGAGCCCCATTAAGCACCCGGCAGGCATTCAAGGCCTTGGCCGGGTCATTTTCCGTTAAAAATATATAGTAATATATTGACTTCTCTTTATTAGTAAAAATACCTCCCAGGCAGTCACCGGAAATTAGTTCGATTCTATCTTCGCTGGCTTTACTGCCGCGCAGGTAGCGGATGCTTTGTAAGCGGCTTATAAAGGAGTAACTGCCAATTCGGTCAAAATGGCTCTTTAGTCCTTTCTCTTTGTAGGGATTGCCGCTTTCATATTTGCAGATCAAACTTTTGGAGCGGGGTTTTGGCAAATTGAAAAAAATATCATTATCCGGCTTGATGAAATCCAAAGTTGGCAGTATGGAGGCTGCCATCATCCCGTCTGGGTAAGAGAAATGCAAATATTCGTGCAGATAGGAGGGGTACCTGTCTACGGAGAACGAATTTGCTTTTATTTCGGCCACCAGGTTGGGGTTATTAAGGAGATACTCATATAAATCATCAATTCCATGCGCAAAACGAGGCAGGTAGGTATGATAATCCTGGTACAAGATGGCAGCGAAGCGCTCATAAAAGAGCGCATAAGACTGCGGTGAAGAATTCCGCAAATCCTCCGCATAATGCATGAGATTACCATATTCCTCATCGGATAATGCCTGATGACGATACAATTTCCTTAAAATCACCCGCATAACCACTATTCTCCCCCTCGTACACGGGGACGGTTCGAGACTGCTGAAAAAGTGCTCTTTTGCGTGTCATTCTGAGCGATAGCGAAGAATATCGTTAGCTAAAGGCCCAATATTACGGACTTCCAAAAGAGATCCTTCGTCGCCTGCAGCTCCTCAGGATGACATTTATGATACTTTTTCAGTGGTCTCGGACGGTTCTCACGTGCTTGCCTGTATAACCTCAGCTAGCGCAAGAGAACTGTGCCCATGTCCCCGTGTGCACTTCATGCTTTAAACCCAATTCAGAGTAATCTTACCAGATTACTCACATTCAACTCTTAACTATCCACTATCCCTTATCAACTATCCACTAAACGTACTGAATACATATCCCTGGGCCTGCAATTCGGTAATAATATTCTCCAGAGCCTGAGTGTTGCTCTCCGAAACAGCATGGAGCAGGATAACTGCACCAGGGTGAATGTTGTCTAACACATGCTGGCGGGAAGACTCCGCACCTGGCTGTTGGTTGGGATCCCAATCCTGGAAGGCCATACTCCAGAAGACGGTCCTGTAACCTAACTCGTTGGCCCACTTGAGTGAAGTGGGGGAATAGTTGCCCATTGGAGGCCTCAGGTAGCGTGGCATTTGCCCACCCGTAAGTTCGGCAAATCTTTGCTCCAAAGATTGGATTTCTTCATTGAATTTATCCTGGGAAATGGTGGTCAAATCAGGGTGATTCCAGGTATGATTACAGACCAGGTGCCCCGATGAGTGCATTCTTTTAACCAGATCTGGCTGGGTTTTAATAAATTGACCGGTAATGAAGAAAGCAGCCTTTACTTGTTGGCGATCGAGTATATCCAATATTTGTGCAGTATAACCTAATTCATAACCATTATCAAAGGTCAAGTAAATCTTTTTACTGTTGTTGGGAAGGACATAAAAAGCGTTGTTGGGGGACAGCAGTTGAGCCGTGGCCTGGTTTATAGCCGGTACCTGATGCTGGTGGTTTCTGGTAAACCACCAGGATAAGGTCTTTTCGTTTATCGGAGTTGGTTTAGGCTCCTTTACCGGTTGCTCAACCGGTGGCACCATGGGTGCAGGTGCAGGTGCAGGTGCAGGGTTGACAGGCTGTTCTGCTATACTCGCGGGGGGATTGGTCGGCACAGGGTTAGCTGTTTGGTGTTTGCAGCCGGTCAAGGTGCAAAGTATAATCATTAATAGAGTCAATAAAACATAAATACTAGTTTTTTTCATAGACCGATCCTCCTTCGATGGACGCTGATATATTTTTGTTCTAAACAAATTTCATCATTATTTTATATTCTATACTAATTTTAGACCTACAGCTTGCAATTTAGCCATAGTATTTGTTGGCACAATTACTTATTTACAATATGATCAGTCTTATATAGGGGGTAAACCAATTGAGATTCTTTATAGATTTGCGGAGAGACGGAAGATGGAGGTTGTTGATCTTCCCGGGGATTGTCTTGATTTTGCTGATCATTATCGTTATGGACAACCAACATCTTTTTTACGGATCCAGGGAGTCTGTTATTTATACTTATGCCGACAGTTTCCTACACGGGGAAATTGGATCCGGGTATGGTGAACCATCTGCTGACCGGGTATCGTTTAATGGATTGGAACCGGGAGATATCGTTTTGGGAGGATGGCCCAATACTGCTTATGGCCGCTTTTCCCATGCCGGTATATATATAGGAGAAAACAAAGTGTTAGAAGGTTATGTCGATTATGGTCTGAGTGTTCAAGAACTTAGCACATATTTGACCTATTCAGAGGTTTGCCTGCTGAGGGTGAATGCCAGCCGGGAGGTTAAAAATAGGGCGGTCGCATATGCGCTGGCCCGTGAGAACCAAATGTTTTATCCGGTAGCGTTTAAACAGGGAGAGAGATTTTGGAACTGCACCAAGATTATCTGGCGAGCGTATAAAATCCAGGGAATTGATTTGGACGAGATTGGCGACTTATGGATAGCTCCGGAAAGTTTCACCGCCAGCTCCAGCGTCAGCAAGCTATATGAAAAGGGGATTTAAAATTTTTAAGTCATTACTTCGAGTCTACTGCCTGCATATAAGCGCCATCCTGGCAATATGGCTGGCGATGTATTTCCCGGGTCTGGATATTATCCTGTCTGTTCTGTATTTTTATCTGCTATGGGTGGAGGGCAAATACAGCCAACGGATGCTGCGCAATCATAAGAAGCAGGCTTTAACTGCACTTATTTGGCAACTGCCGGGATTTATCCTGGCCGGGTCGATGTTATTGTCATTGGATGTCGTAGCGGATTTTGCTTATTATTTTATTTTCATATTAGAATTGTGGGATACACCAGTTTTACCCTTGATATCACTACTCCCCGCCTGGACCATATTGGATAGACCTGTTTATTATTACCTGTTATTTCTGACGGTGCCAGGCCTGGCGTATTACTACTATCTGGCGGGCGGCAACTCTGAAAACAGAAAATAGTTAATCCGTTGGTTCCGTTTAAATGCACAACCGAATATCGATTGAGAAGAAAACTTCCCCAACGGATCATTGTAGAAACAAAAACGGCTTTAATCTCCTTTGGAAATTTAGGTGTTAGGTTTATCCTGTTAGGGGAATTGAACCATTACCACCGAAAAAACCGTTGCTGTTTCTGATTATATTTTGCGCACATATAAGGTTATTATTCTATTATTTTTTGGTAAACAAGGTTTTCCCTCTCTTTTTTCACTTACATAAAACCCAAGCTGTGGAGATTGAAATAGCAGTATAACAAGGATGCAACGCTGGGCGAATCGCATCCTTGTTTGTGCGAATATTAACATATTATTAATACTAATATGAGACATATATAATGTATAATTAACCAATGTGCATCAAATAAAGGTTTGAATATGAATGTTTACCAATTGAATACATTGCAGAGTCCGTGAAAATACCTTAATATGAAGACCGAATTATGTTATAATTATCTGAATTTTAGGGTATTTAGGTTCGGTGCATACCGACGAACAGGAAAATATAGGGCAGATGTGGTGGAAAGGGGCGAGCGAGTTGGAGAATGCTATGTTGTTATCTCCGGCCAACAGCAGTCAGAAGGCTTTAATAAGAAAAATAGAGGCAGAAGCAGGGACAAGCATAAACCTGTGCTACCAGTGCGGGAAATGTACGGCCGGATGTCCGGCATCATTTGCGATGGACTACCCGCCGCGGCAGATAATAAGATTGCTGCAGCTGGGATTTGTAGAAGAAGCCTTGAACGCGGAGAGCATTTGGATATGTGCATCCTGTGAAACCTGTTCCAGCAGGTGCCCACGGGGGGTAGATATAGCCTCCTTGATGGATACCATGCGGCGCACAGCACTGAAAAGGGGCCAGAAAGATAAAAGAGTGGCAGCCTTCAACAAGGCCTTTTTAGCCAACGTGAAAAACTTTGGCCGGACCTATGAAGCCGGGTTATTGCTACAATATAACCTGACCACCGGCCAGCTGTTCAAAGACATGGGTCTGGGCCTGCCCATGATGCAACGAGGCAAAGTAAGCGTACTTCCAGAAAAAATAAAAGCTCGTGACGAAATGAAAAAGATATTTGAACGAGCCGAAAAGCTCGGGGGGGTTGAGTAATGAAATATGCATATTACCCGGGGTGCTCAGCAAATGGCAGCGGAATCGAATACGGCCTGTCAATGGAGAGAACCGCCAAAATACTCGGCTTTGAACTGCAGGAACTGGAAGATTGGAACTGCTGTGGGG
Source organism: Syntrophomonas sp. (assembly GCA_041672985.1). Lineage (GTDB taxonomy): Bacteria > Bacillota > Syntrophomonadia > Syntrophomonadales > Syntrophomonadaceae > PHAA01. Next base: position 4,777 of record JBAYYO010000070.1, read on the forward strand.
CAACCTCAGGACATAACACCGACCAACTCCTGTCCCTGGCACTACCTGCCCGCAACCTGGCTATAGCCGAAAAAACCGGGTTAAAGGAAATGATTGCTCCGTGTGCAGCCTGCTACAGCCGGCACCGCAATGCCGAGCATGTAGTCAAACATGACCCGGAAATGAAAAAGAAGATAGAACAAGTCCTGGAGATGGAACTGGAAGGGAGCACTGAAACCCTTTCCATACTGGATGTACTGGTCAATAAAATCGGGACCGAAGCCATAGCAGCGCAGGTAAAAAAACCCCTTACAACCATGAAAGCAGCCTCTTACTATGGCTGCCTGCTAGTTAGGCCCGTAGAGCATACCGGATTTGATGATCCGGAAGATCCTCAGACCATGGACCAAATAATGAAAGCCCTGGGCGCAGACGCAGTAGAATGGTCCCATAAAACCGAATGCTGTGGGGCAGCCCTGGTAACCTCGCGACCAGACGTAGGGACGCGGATGCTTTATCGCGTATTAAAAGACGCCAAGGAATCAGGGGCAGAATGCCTGGTAACCGCCTGTCCCCTCTGTATGCTGAACCTGGACATGAGGCAGGCCGCCGTAGAAAAAGAATATAAAGAAAAATTCAACCTGCCCATATACTACGTAACCGAATTACTGGCCATAGCCTGTGGAGATGAGCCGAAAACAGTAGGCCTGGAAAAACACTTTGTAGAAGCAGGCCAATACCTGCAAACAGTGCAGGCAAGGGCTGAAGAAGCAAAAATAGCGGCGGAAAAAGCCGCCCAGGAAGCCGCCGCCAAAGCCAAGGCCAAAGCCAGTGCCAGTAAGGCGAAAACCGGTGATGCAACCGCAGAACCAGACCCCAAGAAAGTTGATGCATTTAAAACTGCACTTACCAAAAACCCGGATAAAATGGCGGCTAAACTAGTGGCAGACCCTGCCCGGGCAGGCATCCTGGTATCTATATTAGATGAAAAGCGGATCGCCAAACTAGCCAACTTGATGGCCAGCGATAACGACAAAGCCATTAAAGCAGCCGAAGCCTTTGTGACCGGCGAACTGAAGAAACGGGAAAAATGATAGATTGTATAACCATAAAAAGGAGGGCAGTTATATGATTGATATTAAAAATGGCCAAATAATACTTCCGTTGGAAATTAATACTCAACTTAACCTTCAAAACGGCGACTGGCTTAAGGTCAGCATTAAGTCCGGCAAAATAATTCTAACCCCTGAACCTGAGATGGATGAGGAACTAATTTAGGTTCTTATGCACGAAGGTGTATTAATGATTTAGCAGAATGATCGAGGCTTTGTAGCTAGGAAGCTTAAGTAACAGGGAAAACATATAAGAAAATGAAGCCTAAAGTAGAGGGAGCCAACAAGCATCAGAGAGAGGAGACGGAGTAGATGAAAAAACGAGTAGGCGTATTTATTTGCGAATGTGGAACCAACATCGCTGCTACCGTAGATACCGTGCAGGTAGCTGAATACGCTAAATCATTGCCCGGTGTTGTCTATGCCACCAATTACAAATATATGTGTTCCGATCCTGGGCAGGAACTAATCAGAAATGCCATCCAGGAGCAGCAACTGGAGCAGGTAGTAGTAGCATCCTGTTCGCCGCGTATGCATGAGAGCACCTTCCGCAAAGCCACTGCTGCAGGGGGACTCAATGCCTATATGATGGAAATGGTCAACATACGCGAACAGAACTCATGGGTTACCCATGATCGGGACCAGGCTACCAAGAAAGCCCAGTCCCTGGTACGAATGGCCGTAGCCAAAGCCCTGCGCAACCAACCCCTGGATATATCCACCGTACCCATAACCAAAAAAGCCCTGGTAATCGGGGGGGGAATTGCAGGAATGCAAGCCGCCCTGGATATAGCCGAAGGCGGACAGCAAGTCATAATAGTAGAAAGAGAGGCCTCCATAGGCGGGAAAATGACCCAGCTGGATAAAACCTTCCCCACCATGGACTGTGCAGCCTGAATAGGCACCCCCAAGATGGTTGCTGCGGCGCAGCATCCTAACATAGAACTGATGACCTACTCAGAAGTAACCAAAGTAAGCGGCTACATCGGCAACTTTACAGTTACCGTAAAACAAAAACCCAAATACGTAGATTGGGAAGCCTGTACCGGATGTGGCACCTGTATAGAAAAATGCCCCACCAAAAAAGTCGCCGATGAATTTAATTTTGGCATGGGTAAAAGAACCGCCATTCATAAACTATTTGCCCAGGCTGTGCCCGGCAAACCCTATATAGATGCCGAAAACTGCTTGAAGTTGACCAAAGACAAATGTGGCGTTTGCGAAAAAGTATGTCCAACAAACTCCATTAACTTTAAAGACGTGGCAGTATACAAAGAACTAGAAATTGGTGCTATCGTCATGGCTACCGGTTATGACCAGTTTGAGTGGAAACAAGCCTATGGTGAATACGGATATGGGAAATACCCGGATGTTATCAGCGGGCTGGAATTCGAAAGACTGGTATCAGCAGGCGGCCCCACCGGAGGACATATCATTCGTCCCTCGGACGGTACAGAACCCAAAAACATCGCCTTCATTAAATGCGTGGGTTCCAGAGATGACACCAAAGGCAAGAGCTACTGCTCCCGAGCCTGTTGTATGTATACCGCCAAACATGCCTATCAAGTAAAAACCAAGATAGAAGACAGCGAAGCCTATGTCTTCTATATGGATGTTCGTACCGCGGGCAAAAACTACGAAGAATTCTATCAACGAGCGTTAAATGCCGGTGCCAAATATATTCGCGGCCGAGTCAGCAAAATCTACCCCCGGGGGGATAAACTAATCCTAAAATCCGAAGACACCCTCTTAGGCAGAGCCATAGAAGTAGAAGCAGATATGGTAGTCCTGGCGACCGCCATGGTACCATCAGCAGATGCAACCGAACTGGCGAAAAAAATCGGTTTCTCCGTAGACAAAGACGGCTGGTTCCAGGAAGCCCATCCCAAACTGCAGCCGGTAGAAACCTTTGCCGCCGGAGTATACCTGGCCGGAACCTGTCAGGGCCCCAAAGATATACCAGATACCGTGGCCCAGGCCAGCGGCGCCGCCGTAAAAGTTCTGGGCCTGTTCTCCAAAACCGAACTGGCCACCGAACCAATGGTATCCGAAGTAGACATTACCAAATGCTCCGGTTGTGGACTGTGTGTACCCATTTGTCCCTATAATGCCATCTCCTTAAAGGAGCTCAACGAACGCGGTGGACATGGACACGGACCCTTTACCCGCCAGGTGGCACAAGTAAACAGCAGCCTTTGTCAGGGATGCGGAGCCTGTATACCGGCCTGCCGGACCTTAGCCCTAAACCTGAAAGGCTTTACCAATGACCAACTAGTATCGGAGGTGGATACACTATGTCTATAGATACGCAAGCTAACTGGGAACCAAAAATAATAGTATTTGCCTGCAACTGGTGTTCCTATGCAGCCGCAGATCTGGCCGGCTTAAACCACTTGGAATACGCGGCTGACGTACGCATAATCAGGACCCCCTGTTCAGGACGAATGGACCCCATGCTGGTTCTGAGAGCCTTTAATCGCGGGGTAGATGGCGTACTCCTCTCCGGGTGACACCCTGGCGACTGTCACTATGGTAGTGGCAATTACTATCAGCGCCGTCGGCAGACAGTGATGAAAAACCTGATGCAATACATCGGTCTGGAACCAGAGAGATACCAGACCTCCTGGATATCAGGTGCCGAAGGGATAAAATTTCAAGAAACCATGGCCAAACTAGTATCCGATGTTAAAAAACTCGGACCCAACCGAAAGCTGAGGGATGCGCAATGAAAGAAATAACCAATAAAATACAAGCAACTGCTACCAAGCTTTT
>JBAYYO010000071.1:0-8576 GCA_041672985.1 Syntrophomonas sp.
TCCTGGCGAGTATAAACTACCCGGATACCCTTTTGCTCCAGAAGCTGACCGGCCTTCAAGGCTACTGCCAGATTCACATCCTTTTCCCGCAGGTTATTGCCGGATGCGCCCGGGTCACTTCCACCATGGCCGGGATCAAGAATCACCAGAGGCTCCCGGGATTCCATCTCTCTCTGGTCAATAAAAATTATATTCACGACTGATCCATCATCATTGGATCCAATCGAGAACTTAGCCGGTTTGGTGGTTTGCAGGGTCATTACTGTGGCGTTGTCACCACTAGGCTTAAAGGTCAGACTCTTAATGAGCGGACTATCAAAGTTATAGCTGCTTTTAGCCATGCCAACCGTGGCATTTTTAAACAATATCTCCACTCGGGAACTGCTGATATCGGTTGTATAACCCAAGGCAGCGATACCCTTTACGGTTATGTTTTCCCCACTGCTGCCGAAGGTTGATCTCGACATTGCACTTATGTAATTAGGTATAAACAAGACTTCCCGCTTTCCGCTGTTTTCGGTCTTGGTCTGATATTCAATGCCCACCGGCAATTTAATGTTAACCAGTACGTCATTGCCTGCCTGGCTGCCCTGTACAGTCACTTTTTGTGCTCCCAGCCATTTTTCCAGAGTGGCGCTGTCGCTTATCTGGCGATCGGCTAATACATAGGTTAGCTGTCCGCTAGTTTCGCTTAGCTTGGAATCCAGTTTGGCTGCCGATTCGATAGTTATTCTTAAACCCTCGGCCTCGCGCTGAGAGCTAATGGTTACCGTCTCCAGAGACATTACTGGTTCACTGCCAGGAGGGATTGGATCCGGTGTCTCCGGAGTAGTTGCCGGAGGCGTTTCCGGAATAGTACCCGATGGCGGGATGGCCTCACCCTCTCGGATCAGCTCGACCACCCAACCGGCTGCCCAGGCATTACGTATGCCGCGGTTGACCAGGTACCAGTCGCCCTGTTTCCCTAACACTGTTAATGTTTCTCCCGGTTTGGCCTGATCAACTACGCTATAGGTTGTATCAGGTCCGCTGCGAAGGTTAACGGCGCTGCTGCCTATTGTCACGGCTACGACCGGAGGTTTATCTTCAGCGGTTTGTCCAGAATTCCCCTCGGCAGCGGGTGGACTTGTCATAATTGCCTTAAAATTGGCTGCATCCCAGGTAACGGTACCACCCAGTGCTTCCCCTACAAAGCGCAGGGGAGCTAGTGTCCTATTTCCAACTATGCGAGCCGGTACATCCAGTTTCCACACCGTTCCATTGACGGTAGGGCTATAGGAATTGATGGGTAATATCACCCGGGTATCACCGCGCACAGCGGTGACTGTCTGAGTACCCTGGTTCCAATCTACCGTGGCTCCCATAGACCGGAAAATAGCCGCCATAGGCACCAGAATCCTGCCTTTTTCGATAATAGGCGGCACATCGAAGGTCATTTTCGTACCATCCAGGGTTACAGTGGGGGTCTGGGATTGCACCGGAACAGCCACCGGTGTGTCAGTTACCGGTAATGATTGGGCCGATAAGACCGATTGGTGCATCCACCCAGATAACTGACCGAATTGAATATTGTACCATTCACCAGCTTGGGCCAGGATGTTCACCCGGGTATCCTTATAGAGGCTGCCGATTACTACATCCCCGGTGCTCGGCCCGGAGCGCACATTGACCACACTCCCGCTCACTACTCCGGTTTGAGCTGCAGCTTTATCAACCGTTGATCCCAGCAGGGATGATATATATATAGCAACCGTTAACAATAAAAGAACCCGCATATAATTGCTTCTACATTTTTCGAACATAAAACCACCCTTTATAATTATATTAACTTAACCTAATTTATTGATCCATTTATATACATTACCTGTCATTTCTACCTGCGCTTCCTTTTTTCCTGCTTTTTTCCACAGGTAAATGCCGCTAAATTGGCTAACTATAAACTATATACTTATAATACGACAATCATCTTACATATGGGGCGAAATTTTTCTTTAAAATGTACGAAAATCGGTAAGCACCATTTTGTTCGGCAAAATATAGGGAATTTTTAACTAATAGAATGAGAATAAGCATTACTGAATTACGGGGATGAAACTTTCTACAGATAAATGTGCATTTACCGCCTGGTGATAAACCTGTGCTGGGCAGGGGCTTGACCCGCCTGGCAACAGTGGCTAACATTATACTTGTCAACCAAATTATGGGGGAGGAAATTATGGCTATTTTGGTTACGGGGGGAGCCGGATATATCGGCAGCCATACCTGTGTGGAACTTCTCAACGCAGGCTATGAGATAATAGTCTGCGACAACTTTTCTAATTCGAAACCCGAGGTTATCGAGCGAATAAAACAGATCACCGGACGTAACTTCCTGATCGAGGAAGCCGACATCCTTGATCGTTGGGCCATGGAGCAGCTCTTCGAGGACCACCCCATAGATGCCGTCATACATTTTGCCGGACTCAAAGCGGTGGGGGAATCGGTACAGAAACCATTGCTCTACCATCACAATAATGTGGGTGGATCCTTGATACTGTTTCAAACCATGGCCCAGTTCGGGGTAAAACGTTTGGTCTTCAGCTCCTCCGCCACCGTTTACGGCAACCCGGCCCGGGTACCCATAACCGAGGATTTTCCCCTGGCTGCTATCAACCCCTATGGGTCAACCAAGCTTATGATCGAAAACATCCTGCGGGATCTGTATGTTTCCGACCCCGCCTGGAGCATCGTCCTTTTAAGGTATTTCAACCCCATTGGGGGGCACCCCTCAGGTCTGCTGGGCGATGACCCCAACGGCATCCCCAACAACCTGATGCCCTATCTCATTCGGGTAGCCGCCGGTCAGCTGGAGGTGCTCAATATTTTTGGCAATGATTATGCCACCCCGGATGGCACCGGGGTACGGGATTATATACATGTGGTTGACCTCAGCCAGGGGCATATCAAGGCTTTAGAGCAAATCATGGGCAAGAACGGTATCGAAGCTTATAACCTGGGTACCGGGACCGGTTATAGCGTTCTCGAGGTGATAGAGGCCTTTGAGCAAGCCACCGGCCAAAAAGTTAATTGGTGCCTGGCACCCCGCCGCCCGGGAGATATTGCGGAATGTTATGCCGATCCGAGTAAGGCCCAAAGGGAATTGGGCTGGGAGGCCCGGCGCGATTTGAATCAAATGTGCGCTGATGCCTGGGAGTTTATGAGAAAAGGCTAGAAACCGTCACCCTGGTATGTTTCCATCGTTGCTTGCAACCCGTTCAATTAATAAAAATAGGCATAAAAAAGGGACAGCCCCTGCCGCCAATAGGCAGCTGAGGAAATGTCCCTTTTTCCATGTTTCCTTATTAAAAATATGCTACTTAATCACGTATTCTGACTTTATATTCCGCTTCATATTCATCCTCTTCGGTCTCAACATACACTGTAAAAATGCATGTATCCCCGTCTTCAGCGTCAGAGCCTGCGATTATGGTCGCTGTAGCCTCATCATAATCAAAATCTTCCTCATCAATATACGCTATATCGTCATCCTCTGATTCCCAGGTAACATCCACAATATCCGAATCATCTCCATCTATGGTCACAGTTACCGTTTTGGAATCCGTTCTACCCAGGTATAAAGTCATTGATGTGGGTCTAAAATTAATTTCCCCTTCATCCTCTACATATACTTTACAAGTATCTTTGTAACCGCCATCCTTGGTTTTTACGGTGATAGTGCAACTGCCTTCTCCCTCTGCGGTTACTCGACCTGAACTGCTGACTGTCGCCACGTCTTTATCATTGGATGTCCAAGTCAAATCCTTATTCGTGGCATCGGAGGGGCGTACGGTAGCCTCCAGTGTATATTTTTCGTCTAACTCCAGATTAATAGATGATTCATCTAGAGTTACCCCTTTTACTTTCACTACATCTTTTACAGTCACTATACAGGTTGCAGTTTTACTACCATCACTGGTCATTGCCGTTATGGTGGCAGTGCCTTCCTTCAGACCGGTGACTTTTCCGTTATTATTAACCGAAGCTATGAGCGGTTTGTTGGATGACCAGGTAATAGTTGGATTGGTAGCATTGCTGGGAGATACTGTGGCTACCAGCGTCTCACTCTTATCCAGACCAAGTGTAAGTGAGTTTTTATTCAGCTTCACGCCCGTAACCTTGACCCGGCTCATACCCTGGTTAATCATTACGGCGGCTTCGGCCCGGGTGATTGAATTAGCTGGTCTGAAAGTGCGATCAGGATACCCGCTGATATAGCCAGCCTGAACCAGGGAATTTATGGACGCCCAACTCCAGCTGGGAATTTTGCTGGCATCCGAAAAAGTCAGATAACCGGAACTGGTGGAAGTATTAAGCCCCAATACCCCAGCCAGGATGGTGGCCGCTTCCTGGCGGCTGATTTTGTTGTTCGGACCCATAGTACCATTGGGGTAACCGGCAATATATCCGGCCGCTCTGGCTTTGGCTATGTCCAGGTAGAACCAATCCCCCGCCCTGACATCGCTGTAGAAAATGCTGGCCGGAGTATTGAATTTAAAAGCGCGGTTAATCATTACAACGAATTCGGCCCGGCTGATTGAATTATTAGGCTTAAAAGTGCCATCCGCATAACCCGTGACGACTCCCTGATTAATCAGGGAATTAATCTGGGCGCCGGCCCAATTGCCTGCTATATCAGTCGGATATGTAGCGGCCGCAGCAGGTTGTACCCCAAAACCTGCGAAGATCGACAAGAAAAAGACCGCCAGTACTGCAACACTAAGTTTTTTAGATTTAAACAAAACTTTCCCCTCCTTTTATAATCGTCTACTTGCATACTACTCCAAATAGTGGAGTAATATTACTACCTTAGCATATTGCACCTTAATTTAACTGATATAATGAGTTTAGGGGACAGGCCCCCGGACTCATTTTGGCATCTGAATTATCCCCCTATCACCCCTCTTTCGGGGCTTTTTACACAATTTCCCAGCACCATTTGCAAAATGTTTCCTTATTCGAAATCTAACTTATTTAATATTACGATTATTGGCACTCCATTCTTTCAGCCATCATTAAGAATTTTGGAGACAGTCCCTATTCAATGTTCTTGATTATCTCATAACCAGCCTGGCTGTGAGATTGCACCAACTTATACTCAATTTCCGATATCTTCCCAGGCTTACTCAATATCTCGCTCGGTACAAATATCTTGCCTATATCATGAAGGGTTCCAGCGACGTGTACTCCTTCAACTTATTATTTGGTACATAATGCGGTTTTTTTCTCCTAAAAAATATAGGACTCCCTGACTAATCATCAGAGAGTCCTATAAAACACTATACAATGCAACCCGGCTGTCATTGCAAAATGCATTAGACCCGTGGCTTTGCCTCCCTGATTTTCATCCAGGTTTGCCCTCTTTGCCAAAAACTAATTATTATTTTAACTGTCATTTCCTATAATAGTATCCCAAAACTCAAGTTTTAGATACTTTGGCCAGGGAGACGCGCTTTTCTTCAACTTCCTCCACCTTGAAAACCAGACCATCGAACTCGATGGTGGGCTTATCCGCTTTGCTCGGTATCCTGCCCAACTGCCCAATTATGAAGCCGCTTAAAGTCTCATAGTCGTCAATGGGAAGTTTGACCTGCAAAATATCCTGAACAGCATCTAAACTAGCGGTACCATTTATAAGGAAGGTATTTTCGTCCAGCTTATCAAAATCCTTTTCTTCCTCATCGTATTCGTCAAATATATTACCGACTATCTCTTCCAGTAAATCCTCAATAGTTACAATCCCGGCCGTACCTCCATATTCATCAATAATAATAGCTATATGGATTTTCTTTCTTTGCAGCTCCCTGAATAGCTCGTCGGTTCTCTTGGAAGCGGCTACAAAATATGGTTGCCTGATTATATTGCCCAAAGAAAACTTCTCCCGGTTATCACTGTCAGACAAAAAGCGAAACAGATCTTTGGCATACAGCAAACCCACAATATCGTCCAGATTATCCCGATATACAGGGATGCGGGAGAATTTCTCCCTATTAACAAAAGAGACCACTTCGCTCAGGTCCGCCTCGATCGGCAAGGCAGCAATATCAGTCCGATGAGTCATTATATTACCCACCGTCTTATTGTTGAACTCAAAGATATTATTAATCATTAACTTTTCGCTTTCATGAATTGCGCCTTTTTCTTCACCAATATCCACCATCATGCGAATTTCTTCTTCAGTAACCTCATCATCCTCCTCGTAAGGGTCAAAACCAAATAACCGTACAAAAAAATTGGTGGACAGGGTCAGCAGCGTGACAAAAGGGGCAGTTACGGTTGATAAAGTATTCAGAGGCCCCACGGCGAAGTAAGCGATGGGTTCTGATTTCTTCATGGCCAGCCTTTTGGGTACTAATTCTCCCAAAACTAGTGTAAAATAGGCCAAAATCAAAGTAATTAATATCATAGCGATGGATTTAAGCCAGGCCTCCGACAATGAGATCCCGGTAAGTTTTAGAAGATAAACCAACCTGTCGGCGAAAGTTTCCGATGCAAAAGCACTGGCCAGAAAACCGGCCAGGGTGATACCAATTTGAATAGTGGCTAAAAACCGGCTCGGTTCATTCAACAATTTTTCAACCATCCGAGCCTTTTTATCGCCCTTATCGGCCAACGATTTTATCTTGGCATCGTTTAATGAAATTAAAGCAATTTCCGATGCTGCAAAAAATGCATTTATTACAATTAGTGTCACTAAAAATATAATTGCGGTCAGCATTTATCTCCCCTTACAATTAACATCCCAATAAGTTGTGCCAGGCACCTGGGAAACAACTTATTGGCGTCCGCTATCCATTCTTTGGGAAATATATCACAACCTATCACATAATGTTGACTTTCCACTTATCTTGGGCAATATAGCCTGTGCTCAAGTCCCCTCGTTACATTTTTGTACGTATACTACAACCAGCGATATTTTCTGGCCTGGAAGGCCAGTGTATCTCTGAAATCGGGATGAGCAATCTTAATAAGGGCTCTAACCCGCTCGCGAATACTTTTCCAGCGGAGATCGGCAATCCCGAATTCGGTTACCACCAATTGAACATCATTGCGGGTGGTACTAATAACGGTGCCCAGTGGCAGCACTGGCATAATACGGGAATGCGGATTCCCCTCACTATCACTGTAGGTGGAGCTAAAGGCGAGAATACTCTTGCCGCCTTTAGATCGGGTTGCTCCCTGTACGAAATTCACCTGCCCGCCGGTACCACTATACTGTACCGGGCCAATAGATTCTGAGGCGGCCTGCCCGGTTAGATCGACCATCAGGGTATTATTCACCGATATCAAGTTATCATTGCGGCCAATAATCTCCGGATTGTTTACATAATCAACTTCATAAAAGACAAAATCATCATTTTCATGAACGAAATCCCACAATTCCTTACTTCCCACACAAAAACAACCCACTACTTTCCCGGGGTGAAAATTTTTACGGGAGCCGTTTACAGCCCCAACTTTCACCAGTTCCATAAGCGAATTGGTGATTATTTCCGCATGACATCCCAGATTCCTCTTGTCGCGCAGAAAATATCCCACCGCATTGGCCAGGCCCCCCAACCCTAGTTGAATCGTGGCACCATCCGGTATAAGTTCAACTATATGACCGGCAATAGCTTTCTCCGTGGCACTGATTTGAATATCTTCCGTCTGGATCAGTTCATAATCATTCTCAATTATGTAATCAACTTCTGACACATGTATATCCAGAGCGCCTCCATTTAGGCGGGGAAGTTGTGAATTAACCTCCACGATCACCTTGTCAGCCGCTTGAAATATGTTTCTATGACTGAGTCCACCATAAAGGGAACGGCTCATATAGCCTCTCTCATCGGGTGGACTTACAGCATTGGCCAGCACATTGGGATGGCGGTTTTCCAACCATTGGCCGACCTGTTGCAAGTGAGTGGGAACATAAGAAGTAACCCCCTCTTTTATCGATTTGCGCTCCATCGGGCCGATAAAAACTGATTCAAGATTAAAATGGCCTTTTAGCCCCGGGTCCATATATTTATATTTTTTTAAGGCATAGCCTGTTAGCAGAGTAACCTCCTTTAAATCCTGGCCCCGCTCAGCCAGCGCTTCAACAAAGCCTTCCGGCATGCAACATCCTCCGCACAAGGACACAATATCGTTGCTGTGCACCATGGCCGCCGCTTTACCGGGAGAACATAACTTGGCCCGGTACTGCTCTTGCCATGACCTATGATCAAGAGCCGTTCTATTCCTTTGCACACCCACTGGTTTACCTCCTAAAATGTTATACTTATCGATAGGCTTTAGCCAGCAGTTCCGCGCGTTTACTGGATTTAGCCTTAACGTATTCCTTTTTGATATCAGCAATAACTGCGGTCGGCAGATGATTTTCGACCAGTTCTGCCTCCATCGCATTAAGAGTGCCATAAAATTGGCTATCCACATTTGCCTCCAGCATATTGCCAGCTTGAATATATTTACGGGCCAGCTCGGAGGCCTTCAAAGTACCCGATTTTTTCTGTTGAGTGTACTCCCGCAAGCCAGCGGCAAACAAAACATCCAGA
>JBAYYO010000072.1:0-8413 GCA_041672985.1 Syntrophomonas sp.
AAACTCGAGGAGATTAATGCAGCGCAGCAGGGTTGATTTGCCTGAACCGCTGGACCCAATTATACAAACCACTTCACCCTTGCTAACCGAAAAATTAATATCTTTCAGCACTACATTGCTGCCAAAGGTTTTTTGCAAATGTCTTATTTCAATAATTTTTTCCATCAATGTTTCCCCCTGTCCACAATCTTGAATTCTGCCTCAGGAACAGTCTGGGAACCATGAATGGTATAGACTGAAGGCCCGTCCAGCTTAACTTCGAAGTATCGGAGTATGCGTGTAACCGTGAAGGTCATGACCAAATAGATCAAACAGGTAATTAAAAAGACTTCGAAGTATCTGAAGTTATTACCGGCGGCCGATTTAGACATGAAGAAAAGCTCGGTAACGCCTATTACGTTCAGCACCGAAGTATCCTTGATATTAATTACAAATTCGTTACTGGTAGCGGGCAGGATATTACGGATGGCCTGGGGCAGGACTATATTCAGCATGGTTTGAAAATGGGTCATACCGATGGAATGAGCGGCTTCAAACTGACCTTTATCAATGGAGAGAATACCACCCCGGACTATCTCAGCCATGTAAGCTCCGGTGTTAATGGAAACTATAAAAAAACCGGCGAAGAGGGTGGAAAGATGAATACCGTAAATCATGGCTACTCCATAGAAAACCACCATGGCCTGAACGATCATGGGAGTACCCCGAAATATTTCTATGTAACACAATAATAAAAAGTTAATAATTTTATAAAGGATCCTGGTAACTATATTCGTATTATGATCGATGGGAATTGTGCGGATAACACCAATTAAAATACCTATACAAAAGCCGATGATGGTACCGGTTAACGAAATTATAAGGGTAACCTCGGCCCCTCTTAAAAAAAGGGGCCAGTATTCCTGAAATATAAATATAACCCATTGGAAAAAAGAGCTGTCTGGATTAACCGACATGAAACAAATACACTCCTATCAACTGCAATGATTTAGTTCGAAGCAGGTTGATTCTTAATTGCCTGATCCATTAGGGCCTTTCTCTGATCTTCAGACAGACCTGATAAAACCTTGTTAATACCGGTGGCCAACTCAGTACTCCCTTTTTTGATTCCCACCGCGATAGCTACATCATCATCAGAAGCCTGGAAGCCTTTGCCGGGGGCAAATTCCACCATGGCAAACTTAGGATTGGCAGCAGTGGCAGAGACTCCTTCCGGTTTTTCGGAGACATAAGCGTCAATGATACCCGACTCCAGAGCTACCCGCATGGCCGGAAAGTCATCCATGGCAGTTTTCTTCACCACATTCGGTATTTGCTCAATGACAGTATAATGGAAGGTATTTAACTGGGCAGTGACCTTGGCTCCGGCAAGTTCCTGCAGACTGGTGGCATTTTCAAATTTAGAGCCCTTCTGTACTACCAATACGAGGTCGGAACGATAGTAATGATCGGAAAAATCGATAGTTTGTTTTCTTTCCGCAGTAGGAGACATACCGGCAATAATGGCATCAATGTTGCCCGATTGAACCGCAGGTGGCAGCCCAGCCCAGGCAGTTTTAACGATAACTAATTCTTTTCCCATTCCTGCAGCCAAAAGCTTGGCAATTTCTACGTCATATCCACCTGCAAACTCCTTGCCGCCAGCGATGGGAACCGCGCCATTGGCATCAGTGGTCTGGGTCCAGTTAAAGGGGGGATAGTCACATTCCATGCCCACCTTTAATTGCTCTTGGGATGCAGGCGGATTGGTTTTGTCGGATGAACCTGAAGATTGGCAGCCAGCTGCGAAGGTAAATAAGCCCATCAACAGGGTTGCACAAAGTGCCAAACTTAAAAATTTCCTCATTTCACTTCTCCTTACAAATAAATTTTTGATATTTCCGCACAATTCAATCTAAAACATTGTAACATAAAAACACTGTGAATAGACTGCTTTATGAGCAATATCTCCGCTGGAAAAAATGCTGCCGCAATTATGACTATTGGGGACAGGAAATTGCGGCAGGATAATCATCTTGTCGTATATAACTTATAGCTGTATAATTATTGAGATATTGGTATGGAAAAAGAAAGGAAGTGCACAGTAATTGAAGAAAGTTACAGCAATTTTGGTGTCCGCCCTTCTGTTGATGGGCATGTTGGCGGTCTTGAGCGGCTGTGGAGGTAAAGAGAGCGCAAAACAGCCGGCCGCAACGGAAAAGGTAATGAAGGTCGTAACCGAAGCAGGTTTTGCTCCCTTTGAATTTAAAGAGAGTGGTGAATTTGTGGGCTTTGATATAGACATAATCAAAGCGATTGCCGAAGCTGAGGGTTACAAAGTTGAACTAGCGCACATGGGTTTCGAATCTCTGATTCCGGCTCTCCAGTCCGACAAAGCCGATTGTGCCATCGCTGGTATGTCGATTACTCCTGACAGACAAGAGTCCGTAGACTTCGCCACCCCTTATTTTGATGCCGGTTTAATTGTCGCTGTGGCCAAAGACACCGAGGGCATCACCACCCTGGATGATTTAAAAGGCAAGAAAATTGCGTGTCAGGTGGGTACCATCGGAGCGGACGCCTGCAATAGCGTAAAAGAGAAGGATTCCAAAACCACAGTAAGAACTTTTGATACCATTGGCGAGGCATTTATGGAACTGGAAAAGGGCGGAGTTAACGCAGTTGTCAATGATTATGCCGTAACCGCTTATTACATAAAGACCACCGGCAATGATAAAACCAAAATGGTTGGTGAGCTCTTCTCGGCTGATGATCATTACGGCATCGCTGTCAAAAAAGGCAATACAGAAATGCTGAACGTCATCAATGATGGTCTGACCAAGATAAAGGCCAGTGGCAAATATGATGAAATTCACAAGAAATGGTTTGAATAGAACAGACTAACGAGCGCAGAGTGATAAAAGCGCGAGATAAAAAACTCGCGCTTTTATTGTGTAGTTTCTAAATCAGGGAGGTTTACATGACTCAAGTCGTACCTTACACCTTTGGCTTCAATATTATAGAAAAACTTATGGATATACATGGCTTTGAGGTGGTGGCCAACAACTTTACTTCTTTTCTGATGGGGGCCTTGATTACTCTCGAACTAACCGCTCTGGCAGTTGCCTTTGGTATGGTATTGGGGCTTATTTTTGGTCTGCTGAAATTAGCGCCTCAGTTTAAAATCGGCTATGCTTTTGCTACCCTGTATATCGATTTCTTTCGCGGAACACCCCTTTTCGTGCAAATACTGCTGCTATATTTCGGTGTATTGCCTATATTTGGAGACATTGGTGCTTTTACCAGTGCGGTAATCGCCTGCAGTTTAAACAGCGGGGCTTACATTGCTGAAATTGTGCGGGCGGGAATTCAAGCTGTAGATAAAGGACAAATGGAGGCCGGACGGTCTCTGGGCATGAACCATCCCCAGGCCATGTGGTACATCATATTGCCTCAGGCGTTTAAGGTAGTGATACCCCCGTTAATTAACGAGTTTATTGCGATGCTCAAAGATACTTCGCTGGTGTCCATTATTTCTGTTTCCGAGCTGACTCTGCGAGGCAAACTGATTTATGCCAGCAGCTATGAACCAGCCTGGGTATGGGGTACGGTTGCAATCATCTATTTTATAATGACCAAACTGCTGGCCATGTTTGGGGATTACATGGAAAGGAGGCTGGCAACCGAATGATCCATGTAAAAAATGTTTATAAAAATTTTGGACAATTGGAAGTACTCAAAGGCGTAAGCTGCTATGTTGCACCCTCGGAAGTAGTATGTGTTATCGGTCCCAGCGGTTCCGGAAAAAGCACCCTGCTGCGCTGCATTAACCAGCTGGAAACGGTTCAATCCGGCGATATCTTAATAGATGGTCAGGACATAACTCATCCCAGCATTAACATCAATAAAATCCGCCAGCAAGTGGGAATGGTTTTTCAGTTATTTAACCTCTTTCCCCATAAAACAACTCTGGAAAACGTCACTCTGGCACCAACCAAAATTTTGAAAATAAGCCCTGACGAGGCTCATGAACGTGCCACCATCCTGTTGCAGAAAGTGGGGCTTGTGGACAAGGCCAATGTCTATCCCAACCAATTGTCAGGCGGGCAGAAACAGCGTGTGGCCATTGCCCGGGCCCTGGCCATGCAGCCTAAGGTAATGCTCTTTGACGAGCCTACTTCGGCCCTGGATCCCGAAATGGTGGGGGAAGTATTAGAGGTAATGAAGGATCTGGCCTATGAAGGTATGACCATGATGGTAGTAACCCATGAAATGGGCTTCGCTCGAGAAGTTGGTCATCGGGTGCTCTTCATGGATGAAGGCGTAATTGTGGAAGAAGGTTCGCCAACCCAGATATTTGATAATCCCAGCAATCCCCGTACTCAGTCATTTTTAAGCAAGGTATTGTAAGGTGCAAGCACTGACTGAACGGAGCCTGAGAATCATCCAAAGACTGCAAAAGGCCTATCCGGATGCCAGACCGATGTTGACCTTCTCATCCCGCTTCGAACTTCTGGTGGCGGTAGTACTGTCAGCTCAAAGCACCGACGAGCAGGTAAATCGGGTTACCGCCGAGCTTTTCAAGCGGGTCAATACGCCGGCGGCTTTTGCCGAGATGGATCTCATTGAATTGGAAGAGCGGATCAAAGGGGTAGGAATTTATAAAAACAAGGCCAAAAATATTAAAAACCTTTCTATCATATTGCTGGAGAAATATGAGGGCGAAGTACCGGGAGATTTTGACGCCTTGCTGGAGTTGCCCGGTGTAGGCAGAAAGAGCGCCAATGTAGTTTTGGCAGTTGCTTTTAACCGGCCCGGATTAGGCGTTGATACTCATGTACAGCGGGTGACCAACCGGTTGGGGCTGGTGCAGGAAAAAAACCCGGAACGGACTGAAAAAGCCCTGAAAGCACTGCTGCCCATGGAGCTATGGAGCATCAGCCATCATCTCTTCATATTTCATGGCCGGCAGGTCTGCAAAGCCCGCCACCCGGCCTGTGAAAACTGCTGTGTGGAAGATTGCTGCCTGAAAGTGTTACCGAAATAACCAAGACCATGCTATATTTACTTATTAAACCTGGTACAGTAATATATAGGTATTAAAAAATATTATTAAGGAGGCTATCATCTTGAAGAAAAGACTGGCACTCATCCTGGTACTATGTTTCTCTCTTACCCTGTTAATTACTGGTTGCGGAAGCAAAACTGACACCCCAAAAGACACCGGTACTCAAACCCCAACAGCCACAGATAAATCCTTCCAGACCATCAAGGACAAGGGCTACTTTACTCTGGGTCTGGATGACGCATTTCCTCCCATGGGATTCCGTGAAGAAGGCACCAATGAAATCGTAGGTTTTGATATTGACCTGGCCAAAGAAGCGGCTGCGAGAATGGGTGTTGAAGTCAAATTCCAGCCGGTCATTTGGGATACCATAATCGAAGAATTAAATGGCGGCAATATTGACGTGATCTGGAATGGGTGTACCATTAACCCGAAGCGTCAGGCACAGATTGCCTTTACCAAACCATATATTGCTGACAAACAGATTATCGTGGTGAAAAAGGGCTCCACCCTGGCTGACAAGAAAGCCCTGGTGGGCAAGAAAGTCGGCATACAGGCTGCCAGCAGCGCTATTGAAGCAGTAGAGAAAGATACCGCCACTTTCAAATCCTTGGGCGAATTAGTGCAGTTTGATAATAATGTCGATGCCCTGCTTGATCTAAAATCAGGCCGTATTGATGCGGTAGTGGTTGACGAAGTGGTAGGACGTTATTATTTAGCCAAGCATGCCGAAGATTATCAAGTGCTGACCGAGAATTTCGGTGAGGAAGATTTTGGCGTAGGGGTAAGAAAGAGTGATGTAACTTTCCTAAACGAATTGCAAAAGGCCCTGGATGCAATGAAGGCTGACGGAACTTCCGCCAAGGTTTCCCAAAAGTGGTTTGGCGAAGACATATTGAAATAAATCCAAAATCATATACTGGATTAATTAGAGATATTAATTTAATATTATGTACAGGCTGACAGCATTCAAGCAGTCAGCCTGTAAGTTTGATAAGGGGTTTATTATGGACTATTTAACTTCATTGCTGCCATTTATGCTGGAAGGTACCGCTATTACCCTAAAACTCTTTTTCCTAACTTTAATTATGATGTTGCCATTTGGCGTAGTCCTGGCTTTGGGGCGTCTTTCAAAATTAAAGCCTTTAAGTGTCACAACCCAATTCTATATCTGGGTATTTCGCGGCACCCCGTTGCTGTTACAGCTGCTGTTTATATATTTTGGTCTGGGAATAATCGGCATAAATATAGATCGTTTTACGGCCGCGGTGGTTGCCTTTGTACTTAATTACACCGCCTATCTGGCCGAGGTATATCGCTCTGGCATCCAATCCATTGACCTGGGACAGTTTGAGGCTGCTGACGTGCTGGGATTAAGCCGCTGGCAAACCTTGTCCCGGATTATTCTGCCCCAGATGGTGAAAAGGGTGTTGCCGCCCATCAGTAATGAAGTAATTAACCTGATCAAAGATACTTCCCTGGTGTACGCGATTGGAATCACTGAGCTTTTGCGCGTGGCTAAAATTGCAGCGGTGCGAGATATGTTATTTGTTCCCTTTATTGCTGCCGCCATATTTTATCTGGTAATGACGGCGGTAATCCAGCAGACCTTTAAATGGCTGGAATATCGTTATGCTTATTATCGTTAGGAGTAAGAAATATGCATATACTTAAAGCTACCGATGTTTACAAAAAATTTCAAGATACCGAAGTGCTTAAGGGTATTTCCATGCAGGTTGATAAAGGCGAAGTAATTGCTATCATTGGCCCGTCAGGATCAGGCAAGAGCACCTTTTTGCGCTGCCTGAACCGCCTGGAAACCATTGATAGCGGCAGCATTGAAATTGAAGGCGAGTATATGGTGAAAAACGGTCCGAACGGAAAAGCAATATACTCTAATGAAAAAGACATTGCCCGCATGCGCCTGAAGATGGGAATGGTTTTCCAGGACTTCAATCTCTTTCCCCACAAATCAGTGTTGGAGAATTTGATGATGGCGCAGATGTTAGTCAATAAAGTCAATCCTGCTGCAGCGCGGGAAACGGCTATGGTGTTTCTGGATAAAGTAGGACTGGCACAGAACGGCCCCAATTATCCCTTCGAACTGTCCGGAGGGATGCAGCAGCGGGTGGCGATCGCCCGTGCCCTGTGCATGAATCCTGATGTAATGTGTTTTGATGAGCCCACTTCAGCTCTTGATCCGGAATTGACCGGTGAAGTGCTGCAGGTCATGAAAGACCTGGCTATGGAAAATATGACCATGGTGGTTGTGACCCACGAAATAGGTTTTGCCCGGGAGGTGGCCCAGCGGGTTATTTTCATGGACGAAGGAATTATAGTAGAACAAGGTCATGCGGAAGAGGTACTTCTCAATCCGCAACAAGCCAGAACCCGGGAATTCCTCAGTAAAGTCCTGATGGCCAGATAAAACAAGGTCTTGCTTGCGTCTAAACCCATAACGGACTTTAACGCCGTGCCGGGCACAGAACATGGCAATAGTTGTTTTGTGTGGGGCTATATGCTAAAATATATTACGCTTTTAGGGTAAGAACACCTTTCATCCCCTGGGATGAGAGGTATTTTGTTAATATAGGTCAGGATAAATTAAACTTGGTAAGGTGGTTTTAAAAATGGCGAAAGGCAAATACGATGGGACCCTGAATTTACCCCAAACCGATTTTCCGATGCGAGCTAATCTTCCCAAACGGGAACCAGAAGTTTTGAAATACTGGCAGGAAATCGATATTTATAGCCAGATACAGGATAAGAACCGAGGGCGGGAGAAGTTCATACTTCATGATGGCCCCCCCTATGCAAACGGGGATATCCATCTGGGACATACCTTAAACAAGGTTCTCAAAGATATGATTGTTAAGCATCGCTCCATGACTGGTTTTGATGCCCCCTACGTTCCAGGGTGGGATACCCATGGACTGCCGATCGAACAGCAGGCAATCAAGAGCCTGGGAATTGATCGCCATAAAACTGACATAGTGAAATTTCGCAATTACTGTCGCGACTATGCCCTCAAATACGTTGATATTCAGCGAGAACAGTTCAAGCGTCTGGGGGTTAGAGGGGATTGGGATAATCCTTATATAACTTTAAAACCTGAGTTTGAAGGCATCCAGGTTAAGGTATTTGGCGATATGGCTAATAAAGGCTACATATATAAAGGCTTAAAACCAGTATACTGGTGTGCGGATTGCGAAACAGCACTGGCGGAAGCGGAAATAGAATACAATGACAAGGTATCCCCATCTATTTATGTTAAATTCCCGGTCAAGGATGGCAAAGGTGTAGTTCCCGCAGGGACATTTATAATTATTTGGACCACCACCCCCTGGACCTTGCCCGCTAATGCCGGTG
>JBAYYO010000073.1:0-8390 GCA_041672985.1 Syntrophomonas sp.
CAATGAGTTCACCGGACTTAAGCCCAATAAGGAATACACGTTCTATGCCCGTATGAAAGAAACCGATACCCAGGAGGCGTCTGCGCCAAGTGAGGGTGTGTCCCTTTATACCGATAAAGCCTCGTTATCCGGCACAGTATCCATTGCCGGGGATGCTGTCTATGGCCAGTATCTGAAAGCGGACCTCACCGAAATGGTTGCGGATTACCCCAGCGTGGCACTGGGTTCCATTTCATACCAGTGGAAGCGGAACGGCTTGCCCATCGACGGAGCCGCTGGTGAGGAGTACAGCCTTACCCAGGCCGACATCGGTGCTGCCATTACCCTTACCGTTACCTCGGAAAACTGCAAAGGCCAGCTAACCTCCGACGAAACCGTCGCGGTGTCCAAAGCCCCTCAGGTAACACCGGTTGTGTGGGGCGAGACCTCCAATGATGGACAAACCTACACCTACGTTATCACCAGCCCGCTTTCCGGCGCGGAATACCGGATGGATGACGAAGAATGGCAGGTTTCCCATGAGTTTACCGGCATTATTCCGGGTGCAGGTGTAACCCATACGTTTTATGCCCGTATTAAGGAAACCGATACCCACCTGCAAAGCGGTGCGGGCAGCACCGGTCCGGTTAGCTTCTCCAAGCTGACCCCGCCCCCCCTGTTTCAGGTAAAAACACCTATCGCCTCGCCAAACGGCGGTACGTTTGTGACCAGCCAGAGCGTCACACTTTCCTGTGCAACGGCAGGCACGGCGATATACTACACCACAGACGGGACAGCACCAACCACCGACAGCACGCCGTATAAAGGTTCGTTCACATTGACCGCGACAGCTACGGTTAAAGCTATCGCTATAAAGAACGGTATGCGTGACAGCGACGTGCTGACGGTGACATTCACCAGGCAAACTTCCGGCGGCGGGAGCTACAGCGGTTCATCCAGCGATTCGTCCTCCGGCAGCGCTGCAGTTGTAATCATGCCAGAGAAAGGACCCAACCAACCGGTAACGGCGGCTGCTACAGTAACGGCCGCAACCGGAGCAAATGGCGTCGCCAGCGGATCCATCCCCGATAAGACTGTGGCCGATGCCATAGCCAAAGCGCTGGATGAAGCGATAAAGCAGGGTAAAATAGCCAACGGCATCGGCGTCGCCCTTAACGTGAAAATGCCGGAGAGCGTAAGCTCGCTGAGACTTACCCTCTCCCAAGCCGCGCTGTATAATATGATCAGCTCTAATGTACAAAGCTTCGAGACAAGGTGCGGCATCGCATACCTGAACTTCGATCGGGAAGCCCTCCAGGAAATTCAGAAACAAAGCGCAGGCAGCGTGACCATTAGCCTTAGTCCGGCGACCAGGCTTTCCAATGAAGCTAAGGCTTTGATTGGTACCAGGTCAGTATATAACATCACCATCAGCTATGTGCAGGATGGCAAGAGGGTAAACATCACCTCGCTGGGCAAGGGCAGCGCCATACTGTCCGTCCCCTATACGCCCGGCCAGAACGAGGCGGTTGGCTGGCTGTTCGGAGTCCATGTGGATGACCAAGGGAACGCCACCCCTGTCACCGATTCCTCCTATGACACCAACAGCAGGAGCATTATTTTCTCCACCAACCACTTCTCGATGTTTGGTGTCGGCTACACTCCCCCCATTGAGAAGTACACCGATATCGCCACCCATTGGGCCAGGGAGAGCATCGACTATACGGTGGGGCGCGGCTTGTTCAGCGGAACCACCGATACCAAGTTTTCACCCAATATGGCGATGAACCGGGGTATGCTGGTTACGATCCTCGGCAGGCTGGCTGGCGCGGATGAGAGAGCCGATAAGACCAGCAGTTTCAGCGACGTGGCGGCGGGCAGATACTATCTGCCCTATATCGAATGGGCGTATGAAAAAGGTATTGCCCAGGGCGTCGGGAACCATATATTCGCTCCCGAAAGGGCGGTCACCCGTGAGGAAATCGCGTTGATCCTGCAAAACTACGCCCAGGCCACCGGCTTCACCCTGCCTGTCATCCGGGAAGCTATCACCTTTGCGGACAGCTCCGACATCGGCAGCAGTTATAGGGATGCGGTCAAGGCTATGCAACAGGCGGGCATTATGTTGGGTGAACAGAATAACAAATTCAATCCCAAGGCAAGCGCTACCCGCGCGGAGGTTTCATCTATGCTGTACCGCTACGTCAAGCTGACCATAAACCCCGCCTTCGCACAGGGCTGGGCAAAGAACGACGATGGCCAGTGGTTTTACTACAAGGACAGCAAGCCTCTCACCGGCTGGCAGACCATCGACGGCAGGAACTTTTTCTTCAACACCACCGGCGCCATGCAGACCGGATGGAAGAAGGATGACATGGGCAACTGGCACTATCTCTCGGCACCTTATCTTCTCAGAACCTTATTTCAGAACTTCACTGGTCATTTTGAAAGCCCCATGAATAGCGTCAATTAGTGGGACGGGTTGGGCGGCATCTCCCAGTAAATAAACCTGGGGGAAACAGTCTAATAAGTCCTGGTAAAGCTGGTTGTTTGCTTATGCGGTATAGGTGCTGAACCTAGGGCGGCTTATGATAAATTGCACACCCCTACCCTTATAATCGTTAAAAGATTTCCGCGAGGTGTGCATTTGTATCATTTTATATCAAGGTAGCCATATTAAAACCCAAACTTGATATAATCAAAAGCTCTGTAACACAGGCCTTTTTGGTATTTCAGGGCTTTTTAGACTGTTTGAAATAAAGTTTTAACCCCCTTTTTGCGCAAAGATGCACCCTTTTGAGCAGGGGAGTGCACTTTTTAACGAAAGCTATTGAACGCCTGTTTTTTAAAGAATTCAACCGATTGATATGTTCCCACAGATACAGCAAAGAATAGAAGTCCTGCCAAGAAATGCAAGTAAATCCCGGCACCAAACTATATAACATTATACCGGTAGGGAAAAAAACAAAAATATAAACAGCTGCTCCTAAGGGCGTTTGCTTTGTTACCAGAATGCGTAATGATCTTCCCGTGAAAATATTAGGAAGAAAGACTAAATCCAAAGTGGTATTTTATATGTCTTTTTCTTTTGAGAACGTTGACAGAAATGGGAAAGCACTATGCTTTGGAGAGTTCGTATTCAGGCAAACGGAAGTGAAACCTTTTTTAGATGCATTGACGCGCTATGGAATTAAAGTAACTTCTGTTCATAACCATTGGCTTCAAGAAACCCCCCGTTTGATATATATCCACTGGGAAGCGATAATGGCACCGCTGCGGTTTGCCAGAATCTCATCAAATGCTCTAGACGTTGCTGGAGTGAAGTAAAGCAATTATTGCTATAAAATGATAGATTGGACGATAAGAAGAAGGCTATGTTTCCGACTAAGGAAATATAGCCTTCCTTGTGGTGGCTTATGGAGATTTGAGACTGTTGCCTATTTTTTCAATCTTATTGCTGTATGATTGAGAATATGCTCTGTTCATTGAGTGTGATTCAATCAATCCATTATATTTGCATGATTATGCGCAGGATGTGGCTGAGTTTGGGCATCCGGTACTATTTAGGCCGTTTAATGAGATGAATGGGGACTGGTGCGCTTATTCTGCGACTGGAAGTATTCTTTTGACCTTTTCATTTCAGACAATGGAACAACGCGGTCGGCAAAACCCAATAAGCCTAAGTTCTTTGGCTAGCTTGGCGTTTTCAGCCCGTAATTCGTCTTCGCTCATCGGCTGTCCTGCGTTGTTTAATACGACCCCCTTATTCTTTGCTCTATTTCGCCAACCATAGATGGTGTCTGCATTTATTCCCAGTCTCCGCGCTGCTGCTGTTGTACCTATTTCATCTGCCAATTTAAGAGCCTCAGTTCGTTCTTCTAAACTGTATTTATTTGCCATATCTCCATCGCTCCTTATAGAAATGTATTTTATCATTTCCTTGCGATTTCAGACTGCACTTTTATCGTATCACTCCAATAAGGGCATAAGCTTTATTAGTTCATCCTATTTAAGGCATCCCCCTCCCTTTAACTAACATAACTAGTGAACAGGTTGTCTGAGTTTCCTTTTGATTATATAATATATTATTAGATATAATAATTGATAGTCATAAGATCATTAATAAACTTGGCGCAAATTAAAAGGCGGGAGATGCGTTTAATGAATTATATTGGCATTGACATTGGCTCTACTGCTGCGAAAACACTGGTCTTTGACGGGCAAAAGGTGGTTGCCTCTTTTATCCTGCCTACCAGTTGGAGCAGCAAGGAAACTGCCGATCGTATTAAAACAAAGCTTTTGGAGTTCCGATTTGATATAGACTCGGCAGATACTATAACCATCGCCACGGGCTATGGGCGTGTTTCTGTTGATTATGCGGATAAGATCTTAACGGAAATCACCTGCCATGGCAAAGGCGGTGCTTATTTGTTCCCAGAAGATAGTGTAATTATTGATGTGGGAGGCCAGGATACTAAAATTATTACAGTAGAAAACGGTTCTGTCTCCCGGTTTTTAATGAATGATAAATGTTCTGCCGGAACCGGCAAATTTTTGGAGATTATGGCAAACCGCCTGGGGGTAGACGTTGACGGGCTTTTCACTTTAGCCCAAAATGGCACGCCTATTCCCATAAGCTCCATGTGTACAGTTTTTGCCGAATCTGAAGTAATCAGCCATATAGGAGCCGGAATATCCCAAGAGGATATGGCGGCTGGTATTGTGGAATCGGTAGTATCTAAAGTGGCACTTCTGGCCCAACGGCACGACATAGATGCAAAATGTATTCTGACCGGTGGTTTGAGCCATAACTCCTATTTTAGGGAACAACTGGCCAGGAAACTGGGGCAAAAGGTCTACACACACGAGCTGGGTAAATATGCTGGCGCTTTGGGAGCAGCTCTCCTAGCTGCGGAAAAATATAATTAACTGAATGGAGGAAGTATATTGTTAAATTTGCCGGAAAACTTTCAAACCTATTCCGAAGCTCGCCAGCAAGGATTTATACGCATGAAGGAACTAAAGGAGAAAGGAAAGAAAGTAGTCGGCACCTTCTGTACCTATACCCCGACTGAAATGATTCTGGCAGCAGGAGCAGTACCGGTCGGTTTATGCGGAGTAAGCGATGAGCCAATTCCGTTTGCAGAAAAAAGCCTGCCCAAAAATTTGTGCCCCTTAATTAAATCCAGTTATGGTTTTGCTGTTTCCGATACCTGCCCCTACTTTTATTTTTCCGATATGATTTTAGCCGAAACAACCTGTGACGGTAAAAAGAAGATGTACGAAATGATGGGTGAGATGAAATATACCCATGTGATGCAGTTACCCCCAGGTAGAAGCGGCATTATGGCGCTGGAAAGCTGGCATAGCGAAATGCTGCGACTAAAAAATGTTATGAGCCAACAGTTGGAGGTAGAGATTACCGATGAAGATCTCCGCAGAGCCATTCGTCTCAAGAACCGGGAGAGAAAAGCCATGCTGAATTTTTTTGAAATAGGGCGTTTAAAGCCTTCACCTCTTTCCGGCTATGAACTAAGCACGGTTATTGATACCAATAGTTTTATTTTCGATACTGAAGAAAAAATTTCGATTTTGGAAAACCGGACGGCGGAGTTACGCCAGGACTACGAGGATAACTTCAAGACTAAACCTTCGCGACCCCGGATTTTGATCACCGGCTGTCCTACTGGCGGAGTAAGAGAGAAGATAATTCGCCAGATCGAGGAATTAGGCGCTGATATTGTCGGCTTTGAAAACTGCTGCGGGCCAAGAGCCCAGAAAGATTTGGTAGATGAAAGCAAAGATCCTTGTTTAGCCCTGGCCGAAAAATACCTGCGGGTTAATTGTTCAGTGATGAGTCCCAATCCTGCAAGAATCGAAGCGATGGAAGAAATGCTCGAGGACTACAGTGTCGATGGGGTGATAGAAGTAATCCTCCAGGCATGCCATACTTTTGCTATTGAATCTGATCGGGTAAAGAAATTCGTAACCAAAAAAAACCATCTCCCTTATCTTTGCCTGGAAACTGATTATTCTCAGGCAGACACAGGACAGATAAATACCAGGATTAGCGCCTTTTTAGAAATACTTGCATAGTAAACGAGGGGTGTAAAATTAATTAAACTTATACTCGGATAGAAGTTGAATCCAGCCTGTTATTGTAGCACCTTACAATGACAGGCTGTTGCCTTCTCCATTTGCCTCCAAGCTGGTGTAAAAAATAAGCATCAGTTTAGAGGTTTTATTTTATGGCGCGCCGGCATAATTAATTATAAATATATTAACCGTTAATTATACTAATTCCAGTAAAAGCATGGTTAAAACATTCATACAATTAAATTGACGAATATTTGTTTATAAGAGTATAATATATGCGGTTAACTAAAATGAATGAAATATATAATAAAAAATTATACAAGAGGGGATGTACAAATGGAAAAGGTTAAAGTAGAATTTATCAATACTTGCTCTTGCTGTGACGGCTATGGAGATGTTTTGCGAGATTTGGCGGCTAAACATCCCCAGCGGATAGACCTGAAAATATACTATATGGGCAAGGATTTTGACTATCTGCCTAAATACGGGCCAATAAGCCGTGGAACATTGATCATCAATGAGAAAGAACGTTTTGATGAATTAAGCCGGAGGGTAATTGAAGGAGCAGTTAAGGTTGCTCTGGATACTGCCAATGATTAAAGATTTTTTGCTGTCCTGCTGGCAATTATTGAATATAAGTTCATTTTGGCTGGTGGGCAGTTTTATTCTTTGTGGATTATTACATATAGTGCTGCGGCCGGAATTTTTACAACAATCTTTGGGTAACACCAAATTGTCTTCGCTGGTTAAAGCTACTATATCCGGAATGCTTTTACCTATTTGTAGCTGTGGCGTGGTGCCTCTAGCGCTGAGTCTTTATCACTCGGGTGCCTATTTAGGACCTACCCTGGCATTTTTAGTTGCTACCCCGATAATAAATCCTGCCGCTGTTTTGCTGGCTGTTGCTCTTTTGGGTCCGCAACTGACCATGATTTATGTTATCACCGGGTTCATATTGCCGATTATTATTGGAGTGATAGGTAATAAGTGGGGGAAGAACGAGCTTGTATCCCCAATAGCAACAGCTATGGCCAATGCGCCTCAAGGGGCAGACTTGCAAACGGTTGCTACCGTTAAAACTCCCTGGTATAAGAAGATTTATAGCGGCTTGGATTGGAGCGTTCGCAGCCTTGGTTTACAGGTAAGCCGTTATGTTCTGGTGGGAATTTTATTTGCAGCCCTTTTACTGACCATTATTCCGATATCCTTTATCCAGGATTATTTAAGCAGTCCTGCTTTGATTTCTTTATTTGGAGTCGTAATTTTAGGTGCGGTTATGTATGTTTGTGCGGTAGGGCATATTCCTTTTATTGCAGCCCTTATCGCTGCTGGAGCAGCACCAGGAGTAGCTGTTACCTTTCTTTTATCGGGTGTAGCTACTAATTTGCCTGAATTAATAAGTATTTACAAACTAATCGGCAAGAGAACCGTAGTTATATATACGGTTACAGTAGTAGTTCTCAGTATCATAGTGGGCTATATTACCAATCTTTTGTTGCTGCCGGGCTTTACCCCGGTTTTTGATTTGAGCAACGCCCAGAACAGTATTGATTTAGCTAATAAGATGTCTTTAGCAGTTCCTGCCTGGGTGGAATATGTTTGTTCGGTTATTGTCATTGCCATGGGTATTACTGCCTGGTGGCCAGTATGCCGCGAATGGTTCGGTAAATTTGGTCAGGAGGCCATAGATGCTTAGCAAGAAAGGTTGGGCTTTGGTTTTACTGGTCCTGCTTGGCATTACGGGTTGCAGCGGAAAAGGCCAGATTAAGGAGACCAGCCAAACTATAGACACAAAGCATGTGCTGTATGAGCACTTTTTAGCTGCATATGGAGATAAGAAGCCTCTTCTTACCGGAGTTAATGACATAAATAATGATGGGCGGGAAGATTTAATTGTAATTTATCAGGATACCTCTGTCACCAACAAGATGGTAGCGATCTGGGAAGAGGAAGGAAAAGTTGCTATTTCGGAACCGACCCCGGCGCCGGTGGAAAACTGCCGCCTGGAATGGCGGAATATTGATGACAAGGCCCCGATTGAATTAATAATTTCCGGCTCAAAGGGGGTGAATGTAGGTTACGCTATTTATCGCTGGGAAAACGGGAGTTTTGTAGATCTCTTCGGAGAGGGCATGGAAAATTGCTGTTAGGTCATTGAAAATAGGAAGTAAGTAGATTAGGGGGTTAATTTTGAAAAATACCAAGACTTATATGCTGATGTTAGTACTGCTGATGGGGGTACTGGTTTTAACTGGCTGCGGTAAAAAAACGTCCCAGGAAGCAGGGAAAGCAGGGGATACCCTGGCTGCTCAGCT
>JBAYYO010000074.1:0-8370 GCA_041672985.1 Syntrophomonas sp.
AATTTCGCGCAGTTTAGCCGGATGGTGTAGAGGTAGCACGACTGACTCTGGATCAGTTCGCCAGGGTTCGAATCCTTGTCCGGCTGCCATTTGGCCCCATCGTCTAGCGGTGAGGACGCCGCCCTCTCAAGGCGGAAACGGGGGTTCGATTCCCCCTGGGGCTACCATGTATCATCGCAATCAGTAAGAAAAGACCACTCAATAAGAGTGGTCTTGTTTTGTATGAAATAAAAGGAGGCATAGCCGATGCGAACACTGGTAGCTACAGCATTATATAATTCCAAGGGTAAAGAAGTCTATTGTGCGGCCAAAAAGATAACTGACCAGCATATGAGCTATATACGCAACTCGGATCGCCAGGATTTGGAGGCGGTTGGATTTACTTTTATTAAGATGCTGTCTCTGGAGTACCCCAATGTAAAAGGATATGCCATTTTCTTCGAAGGTCACGTTAACGACATAATGCCAACCCTTAAAACAATGGGAAACTAGAAGCAAGGGGACGACTGACCCAACCGATTTTAGGATTTATCACCCAGTCTGACGTTCTTTTGAACTATGTTTTTATTTTTACGAATTTACGCTTGCCGATTTGAATGACCATGCCTTCTTCCAAGAGCAGGTCTTCCTGTTCGTATTTCTCACCGTTTATCCTTACAGCTCCCTGTTTTATCATGCGTCTTCCCTCGGTGGTGGATACTACCAATTTATTCTGACTGAAAAATTTAGGTAGCCAGACTTCAATCTCATTAACCAAAATCTCAGGAATATCATCAGGAATATCCCGTTGGGAATAGACCACTTTAAATCTCTCCATGGCTTGAACGGCCTCTTCTGGACTGTGGAAGGTGGAGATGAGTTCTACCGCCAGTCTCATTTTCGCGTCCCGGGGGTTAAGTAGCCCGGTCTCCATCTGGCTCTTCATGATTTCGATTTCTGCCATCGGTACACGGGTAAGCAGTTCAAAATATCTGCATATCAAAGCGTCACTAATGGACATTGTCTTGCCGAACATCTCATAGGGCTCATCGTTAACCCCAATGTAGTTGCCCAGACTCTTGCTCATTTTCTGCACACCATCCGTGCCTTCCAGTATCGGCATCATTAAGGCCACTTGCGGTTCATACCCGTATTCTCTTAATAAATGTCTACCCACCAGCAGATTGAATTTCTGATCAGTCCCGCCCATTTCTACATCAGCCCGCAGGACTACTGAATCATATCCCTGCATCAGCGGATACATAAATTCATGCACACCGATTGGCAAACCTTCTTTATAGCGTTTCTCAAAGTCATCTCTTTCCATCATTCGGGCTACGGTATATTTACCCGCCAGCTGCAGTACATCAATCATATTGAGCGGCATTAACCATTCACTATTAAAGTGGATAATAGTTTTTTCTTGGTCGAGAACTTTATATATTTGTTCCTGGTAGGTACGGGCATTTTCTATGATTTCTGCTTCGTTGAGTTGCTTGCGTGTTTCAGATTTCCCACTGGGATCGCCTATGCGCCCGGTAAAGTCCCCAATAATCAAATGAACCTCATGCCCCAGATCCTGAAATTGACGCAGTTTGTTTAAAACCACGGTATGTCCGAGATGAATATCAGGCGCAGTCGGGTCCAGGCCCAGTTTAACCCGCAGGGGTTTACCGTCCTGAATTGATTTCTCGAGTTTCTTCAACAGGTCTTCCCGGGGCAGGATTTCAACTACCCCGCGCTCTATCTGCTCCATTTGCCTCATGGCTTCTTTTTTATATGAAGTTTCCATTTCATTACCTCCTTGCCATTAGAAAATGATAGCATATTGATTTGGGAATATGCAATAATTAGCCTGTATGGATATACGAGCATATGCAAGGTTTGCTCATCAAGCAGGAATTCTGCGTTTCTTGTCAAATTATTATAGTATTGATCGAAGCGGTCTCGTAATATGTGGTATCCTATTTAGAGTAATTTTATGACTGATATTGGGAGACAAAGGTATCTGGGAGGCGATATTGTACATGGCAAACGACAAAGCAGCGGCACCGCATCCACCTCGCAAACCAATCCGTCGCATACATAAATGGAGATTAATCCTTTCTCTAATGTTGCTTTTAGGGGTGGGCTCGTTGCTGGCACTTACAGCCTACGCCGCTGTTTTCCTGCCAGCTTTTAATCCCCAGCAATTAACTGGAGCCAATACTACTTTGTTATTGGATCAGGATGACAATCAGTTTGCAAGTCTGCATGGAGTAGAAAACCGGTTGGATATCAGTCTTGATCAGGTACCTCCTGCGCTTATACAAGCCTTCATCGCCACCGAGGACAAGGATTTCTATAAGCATCACGGGGTAAATTTTCGGGGCATTGCCCGAGCACTGCTGAGAAATTTCCAGTCCGGAGATTTGACCGGTCAAGGTGCCAGCACCATAACCCAGCAATTAGCGAGAAGTTCTTTTTTGACATCTGACAAAAATTGGGAGAGAAAGATTAAGGAGATGTTCCTGGCCTTCAAAATTGAGGCCTCCTATTCGAAAGAGGAAATTCTGGAGATGTACCTTAATAAAATATACTTTGGAGCAGGAGCCTATGGGGTTCAAGCGGCAGCTCACACCTATTTCGGCAAAGATGTCAGCCAGCTAACCATGCC
Source organism: Syntrophomonas sp. (assembly GCA_041672985.1). Classification (GTDB taxonomy): domain Bacteria; phylum Bacillota; class Syntrophomonadia; order Syntrophomonadales; family Syntrophomonadaceae; genus PHAA01. The sequence continues at coordinate 2,636 of JBAYYO010000074.1, forward strand.
CGAGTCGACTTTGCTAGCGGGTCTGGTACAAAGCCCCAATTACTATAACCCCTTCTTGAATTTTGAACGCGCTAAAGCCCGGCAGAAGCTGGTTCTAGGCAGTATGGCCGATTCAGGGTATATCAGCGCAGCGGAATCAGCGCAGGCTTATGAGAGTGCTTTGGATTTAGCCAAGGTTCAGGATAAGACCGTCAAATACGGATTTTACCGGGATGCAGTCATTGATGAAGCGGTGCAAATACTTGCCAATATCAAAGGCTATGAGGATGCTGATAGTGCCATATATAAATCCGGGCTGAGAATTTATACCAGCCTTGACCCTGCTGTGCAGGCTTATGCAGAAGAATATTTTAAGAAAGCATCTAATTTCCCAGCCGGCATTAAAAATGGCCCCCAGGTGCAGGTGGGGATGGCTTTAGTCAACAATAGCAGCGGAGAGATCAAGGCCGTCATGGGCGGACGTGAATATGAACAGCAGCGTGGTTTTAACCGCGCTACCAGTGCCTTCCGCCAACCTGGTTCTTCGATTAAACCATTAACCGTATATGCCCCCGCGCTGGAACTGGGCAACATGCCTTTTATGGCGTTGAATGATGCGCCCGTCTCGTATAAGACCAGCACTGGAGTATGGAAACCACAAAACTATGACGGCAAGTATCGAGGATTCATTTCGATGCGTACGGCGGTACAGTATTCGGTTAATACCTATGCAGTTCAAATGCTTGATTTGCTGGGCATCAGACATGGATTTGATATGGGGCGTTCTCTGGGGCTATCTCTGATTGACACCCCGGGCACCAATGATTTAAACTTGGCCGCTCTGGCCCTGGGGGGATTAACCAAGGGTGTTACCCCTGTCCAAATGGCCACTGCCTATGCAAGCCTGGGCAACACTGGTGTTTATAATAAACCTCATTTTATTAACAAAATCGAAAATAATAACGGGCTGACAATTTATGAGTTCAAACAGGATTCACAACGAGTTATGACGCCGCAGACTGCCTGGTTGATGAATAGCATGCTGCAAACTGTGGTAAGTTCAGGGACGGGGACAAAGGCCAAAATAGCCAATGTACCTACTGCTGGTAAGACAGGAACCTCGGAGGAATTGACTGATATCTGGTTCTGCGGTGTAACTCCCAAATATTCAGCAGCAATATGGATGGGATATGATGACCAGAAGTATAAAATGGTTAATGCGGCCGGTGGAGGTGCACCTGCTTTGATGTTTAAAGCCGTGGTGGGAAAAGCTCATCAGGGAGTTAAAGCCGGCAGCTGGACTATGCCGCCTAACATAGTTGAGGTGAGTGTATGTTCCCTAAGCGGCCAACTCCCGGCGGCCTTCTGCCCCACAGTAACTGAATACTGCCTCAGCAGCGTCATTCCCACCACTATCTGTTCTTCCGAGCACAATATAATGATTTGTAAAGAATCGGGTAAATTAGCAACCAAATACTGTCCCGAACCCTTTGCTTTTTCCAATGTCAGGACCGGGGACGATGGGCCGGAACCCCAGTTGCCGACCGAAACCTGTCCAATTCATACCAGCCCGAACTCAATCGGGCTGTCGAAGAATACCGTTAAAATATGCACCGATCCACGCAATGACGGACGACTTTACAAAGCCAATGTAGCTGCCCCCTCCCAATCTGGAGGCTGTCCGGATAAATATGTATACGAAATCGTCCTTCCGCCTGGAGAACAGTTACCCTCTTGCCCGCTTGATAATCACAAGCTCAAGAAATAACCGGCCCAATTATTGCCAATGACATCAACATTGACCCGGGCGGCTTCCCGGGCCAGGCATAGGATTCGCCCGGTTATTTCAGATTAATGACGGTTACCCCGTATCCACCCTCTTCTCTGAGACCGTCGCGATAATCTCTAACATAACGGTGTCCCTTTAAGTAATCACGCACAGCCAGACGCAGGGCTCCTGTTCCTTTACCGTGGATTATCCTGACCCAATCCAGACCGGCCAGGTTAGCATCTTCCAGATATTTATCCAGTTCAGATAAAGCATCTTCGGCGTATTTCCCGCGCAAATCTATTTCAGGGGAAATATGCTGGGCCTTTTCCAGAAAGGTATGGGTTCGACTGGCTGCCTTTTTCTCCTCCGCTGCTTGTGCGGGCAGCAGTTGTTCTTTATGCACGGTTAGCTTAATACTGCCAATCTGCACAACTACATCTCCCTGGACGTTAGGTCCCTCCAGAACATAACCGGACTGATTCACACTTCGCACCAGCACATAGTCACCCGGACTAATATCCTGTTCGCAGCGTACCTCTTCTTTTACTGGGAAATTAACGGCTAATTCCTTTATTTTCCGGCTTTTTTTCTCCACCTCATGCCATTTGGGCGGCTGCTCTTTTTGTTTAATTAATTCCTTCAGCTCTTCTATGGCTTCGTTGGCCTCCCGTTTAATTCGTCTTACATATTGGTCGGCTTCCAGCCTGGCACGCTGTAAAACCGCCGTCTTTTCTTCATAAAAGCTGGCTTTCTCGCGCTCCAGTGTTTCGGTATCCAACGCTGCTTGTTTCTGAGCCGCTTCCAATTCCTGGCTGCTAATATCAAAATAGTAGCGGCTTTCTTTGAGCTGGCGAATCATGTTGCCAATCTCCATTTCCCGCCTGGGAACCAAATCCCTGGCCTTTTCCACCAGAGACTCATCCAACCCCAAACGCAAGGCAATCTCAAAAGCATTACTCTGCCCGGGAGTACCTATGGTTAATTCGTAGGTTGGGCTTAAGGTACGGGGATCAAATTCAACACACGCATTTTCAACCCGGTCATTTTGATAAGCAAAGGTTTTCAACTCGCTCTGGTGGGTGGTGACCACCACCCGGGCGGACTTTTCCTTCATCTCTTCCAAAATAGCCCGGGCTAGGGCCGCACCCTCAACCGGATCTGTGCCGGCGCCCAGCTCATCCAGCAAAACCAGGGATTTATCGTCCACATTGTTTAATATGTGCACAATGTTTTTTAGATGAGATGAAAAGGTACTAAGGGATTGCTCTATACTCTGTTCATCCCCGATGTCAACAAATATGTTATTAAATACCGACACCTGACTCTTCTCGCGAGCGGGTATAAAGAGGCCGCTCATGGCCATAATAGTCAGCAGCCCGATGGTCTTTAAGACTACGGTTTTTCCACCCGTATTAGGACCGGTTATTACTAAGATATCAAAATCCTTACCCAGTACCACATTTATGGGCACCGCTTTTTCACCCAATAAAGGATGTTTAGCGCGGATTATCTCAATCCTGCCGCTATCATTCACATCGGGCCGAAATGCATTCATATCATAGGCTAAATGGGCGCGGGCAAACAACAAATCCAGGTAGCTGAGGATTTTATAATTCAAGGCCAGGTCAGCTGCAATATCGGTAACTGCTGAGCTTAAAGCCCGCAATATGCGTTCCACTTCACGTTTTTCTTCTATCTGCAGACTCCTTATTTTGTTGTTCTGTTCCACAACCGGCAGGGGTTCAATGAATACGGTTGCCCCGCTGGCTGATTCATCATGAACTATTCCTTTAACATCATGGCGATGTTCTTGCTTGACCGGCACTACGTAGCGCCCGGCCCGCTCGGTTATCAGAGCATCCTGCAGCAGGTTCTGGTTGTTGCCCGAACGGATAAAGTTCTGCAGGTAATCCTTGATGCGTAAGCGACCGGTTTCTATCTGCTTTCTAATGCTTTTCAGCTCTGCTGAAGCATCATCCCTGATAGAGCCATCTTCGTCTATGGCCCTTTGGATTTCATTTTCTAACTCCGGATATTTTTTTATCTCGCTGGCAGTTGTTTTTAATACGAGTGCAGATGACCCGCCGGTATATTTTAGTGCCAACCGCGATGCGCGTAAGAGGTGGTAGATATCAAATAATTCTGATGAAGCCAAAATACCTGCTATACGTGTCTTGGCAAGATGCTTTTCTACTGGCTTAAGGGAATTCAAAAAAGCGGGCTCACCGTAACGCAATAGTTCCATGGCTTCCTGGGTTTCATCCAGGCTGGCGTTCACTTCATTGAGACGGGTCGCCGGTTGCAGGGCCAACGCCAGCCTCCGGCCTCCCTCTGAATAAGCACGAGCCGCCAACTGCTGTTGGATTTTATCAAATTCCAGTTTTTCGAGTGTCACTTTATTCATATTTATAATACTCCCCGATAGTAATGTCCTTTAGTAAAGGGAACATTGCTTATAGTTTTCAATTCCTGCTGATATAGCCTTAAATCAGTTTTAGAGCCATCCTCAATCCTGTCCATAGCATCTCTATAAATCTTAATGGTACGCCCCAGCCCTTGGTTCATAGGCCGTCGTGCTTCGATCCTGATACTGGTGGGTGCCAAAGCTAGAAGGCGAACCAAATCTTCCATCATGCACAGGGTACGGGAGTTAAAAATATAGAAGCGGCAGTCACCATCTGTTTCCAGGGGAAATTCATATCCCTTGCTGTCTTTAATATAGTAGCTGCCGGCCTGGCATGATAAGGAACAGGTCTTCTTCCCTGGGGCCTGCACGCCCCCCAGCAGACAGTATTGTGATTGCATAATAATCAAGTCCCCATGTACAATCAGCTCCACATTATCAAAATTCTCAAAGCCGGCTAATTGATTCAGGTTCAATTCTGGTGAGAGACAGACGCTTTTAATACCTTTTTGGCATAAATACCGGAGCGTATAATGATTAAATATATTCAGACTGTAATCAGCCAGAATGTTTAATCCACTGTGCTGAGCCCATTCCAGATCAGCCCAACTGGCAATCATTATGTTTTGAAAGCCTTCTTCAACAACTTTCCGATATGAATAATGCTCACTCGGCTTCGCTATCCGAGGTAAACTTGGAATTAATCTATCTGCATATTCTGGACTCTGCTGTAAAAGTTCATGCAATTGTGACTTCTGCAAATGGTGGTGGGTACCCAATCCTTCCAAGCCTAGATAGACCCGGTCAGCCCCATTTTGCAGAGCTGTTTCGGCGTGTTTCACACTACTCACAGCGACGGCCAGCAATGTCTTGGGTGTCCGCATCCGGGCAGGCTGCGGGAGTAAATAACTCCGTTTCCCACTCCAATATTGCTGGGGCTCGGGGGGGACCGTTTGTTTTCCCAGCAGTATCTTTTGCGTTAATAATTCGATGGCCCGACGCCGAGTATCATTTATATCGCTGAAGGGAACCATCTGATTCATATTGCCACTAAGGGTCAGATTCCTTAATTCAAAGGGCGTATTTCCCAGTCTGCCAATTTTTTGACGCAGTATCTCCTCATTGAGGGAATGCTGCTCCGCTTCTTGCAGCTGGTTTTGAGTGGAAACCTCCACCCGCTTCCCGCTCTGATCATGTATTACCAATCGCATGGTTTGCCCGGGAACCAGATGGACCTCGGCATCCACCGGAATCCTGGGAGCAGCCTGGCTGCGTAGGGTTTGCCGAGCCTCTGCCAACAGCCTCTCATCGTGCGTCTTAAAAACCTGATCATGGGGGGAAACCTGACCTTCCAGTCTGAGCTCTATTATATCGCCGGCGGATGCTTCGGCAACGTTTTTACCGGCTGCTCTCATTTCTTTAATGATGCAAGCACAGGCATGATCCTGACCAGCCCCAACCACTATGCCATCTCCCTGACTGACTGTATCACTTATTGCAATTCGGGTAATCATATCCCGTTTTTGTTCAAGTACCTGGCCCACACATACTCCCCGGTTCTTGGGCGATGTGGTGCTCATA
>JBAYYO010000075.1:0-8287 GCA_041672985.1 Syntrophomonas sp.
ATTGAATCCGCAGTAGAAGAGCCCCGTGCCAGTCCAGCGCCTGCAATTGAGCTCCCTGATTCTGAAGAGGTTACTACAATTGATGCTCCTGCAAATATTGTGGAGGGACAAGCAGTAACGAAATCACCTGCTAACACCACCGCAGATAACAAGAAAGTAGTCGCGCAGGCGAATGTAGGGGCACCACAAAAGGCAGCTAATCCCAGCCCCACAGTTTCCCGCGGAGTGACGAATACAAATGTCTCCAAATATCCAAAATTGAGCAAAGTAAATGGATCATATGGACAATTCCGGTACAGGGATTTGTCGGGAGGCAGAATAGAGGTAGATCCACAATGGATTGCCGCTAACATTGTTACTATCACCTTACCCGGTTTAAACAGGCAGGTAGAGGTTCATCGGAACGCTGCTGACAATTTCATCAAAGCTTTTACATATATTAAAAATGGCACTGCCACCGTAAACGGAAAGCAAGTTTCCCTTTTAAGTCTGATTAAAACTATGGATGGAACCTGGGTAACCAGACATGTTAACTGGAATTCATCCCGTGGTCTGAGTAATCATTCCTGGGGGACGGCTATTGATATCAATGCCGCTAATCATTTCAGATATGTTAACCCCTCCAGCGAACCTAACGATCCCAATTTGATACTCTGGGAAAAAGCCTTTAAGCCAGCTGGATTTAGTTGGGGGAATAGCTATAGTGATTCAATGCACTATGAACTTTTAGATTAAAATGAGGACCTTCCGTATAAACTAAAGTGAAAAGGGAGGTATTGTTATGCGAATCAGCGACCCCAATAAGTTGGTCGGCAAGATTATAAGAATCAACGCGGGGCAGGAAATGACGGAGATTATTGTTGATGTTGGGGATCAGGCTGTGACGGCAACAATTACTGCCGGCGCAGCTAATGATATGAACTTACAGGAGGGAGACGAGGTTTTTACCATGTTTAACTCCACCTCGGTAACCCTTATTAAAGACACCAAAGAACCCCGCAGAGACTATGGTTTTTAGATTTTTGATATCCGAATGGGTCTCACCCAGTAGTGAGGCCCCCACCCGGTTCCCAAAAGCGAATCTCGAGCATGCGCCTCGCTTCCTTCAGAAATAACACATTAAGAAGCCCGCAATCAGCATACCATGTACGCCTCAATTGCGGGCTCCTTTTATGTCATGATCGTCTTCACGACTTCATCAAATTAAATGTCTAGTATTTGAAGAAACCTTCGCCAGTCTTACGTCCCAGCTTATTGGCGCGAACCATTTTAGCCAGCAACGGGCAAGGACGATATTTGGGATCGCCAAATTCTTTATACAGGGTTTGCATAATTGCCAAGCAGATATCCAAGCCGATCATATCAGCCAGAGCCAACGGTCCCATAGGATGTCCAGCCCCAAACTTCATGGAAGTATCAATATCCGCTTCATTAGCTACGCCTTCCATTAAAGCATAAATACCTTCGTTCAGCATGGGGATTAAAAGACGGTTTACAACGAAACCAGGTGCTTCGTTGATTTCAACAGGAGCCTTGCCCATCTTCAAAGCCATATCTTTAATCGCATCATAGGTGGCCTGACTGGTGGAAGCACCACGAATAATCTCAACCAGTTTCATGGCTGGAACTGGATTGAAGAAATGCATACCAATTACTCTGTCAGCTCTACCGGTAGCAGCCCCAATTTCAGTTAGACTGAGGGCTGAAGTGTTGGAGGCCAAAATACATTCAGGCTTACAAATGGAATCTAACTCTTTGAAAATAGATTTTTTAATCTCCATGATTTCAACAGCGGCTTCGATAACCAGATCACAATCAGCAGCAGCAGCCAAATCAACCGTTCCAGAAATCCGACCCATAACCGCATCCTTATCTTCAGCGGTCATTCTGCCCTTACTAACATTCTTGCCCAAAGTCTTGTCAATGTTCTTTATGCCGTTGTCGACAAATTCCTGTTTGATATCTCTTACAACAACATCGAAACCAGCCTGTGCAGCTGTCTGCACAATACCTGCTCCCATAGTACCTGCACCAAGTACCATAATCTTCATCCTGTAATACCTCCTCACAATAATTAGATAAAACGCCGTTCTCTGATTCTCTATTACTAACAGTCCTCATAGATGAAATTCTATATCGGCTTTGAATTTCCTGCTTTATTGTAAATTATTTCTCAAATACTTTATATATGTCCCCCAAAGCGAGCGAGGGAGGGAGACGTATATCAATACGTCGATCGAGCGGGCTTTTGGATGCAACGCAGAGATTCGTCTTCCTCGACGCTCCCCAGAGCGAGCGAGGGAGGCGAAGGTCAAGGCGCATCTAAAAGTTCGCGACTGAGGCGTATATCAATACGTCGATTGAGCGGGCTTTTGGATGCAACGCAGAAATTCGTCTTCCTCGACGCTCTGGAGCTCTGGTTATAGTACCTTGGCCAAACCACTATAGATGCGTCCATGAACCGTATCCAGCGTAATCAGCATATCATCTTCCAATATACGAGTAGCATCCCTGGCTCCCACGATCACCTGCAGGCCGGTATTAAGACCCATGATAGCTGCATCGGATGTCAATCCTCCCTCTTCGGCTATAAGCGCCCCGGCCTGTTTTAGATAAGGAACCAGCGCCGGGTAGGCAGACCGACATACCAGAATGTCTCCGGGCTGGATCTTGGGCAGATCCATGTCATTTAATATGATTCTAACCTTTCCGCTGACCGGTATTGAACCGATACCCATCCCCTGCAGCAATATATCTCCAACTACATGCACTTTCAGGAGATTGGTACTGCCCGCAAAACCGGATGGGCTGCCGGCCGTTAAAACTACCATATCACCTTTACTTATGTAGCCTCTCTCCAAGCACCTTTCCAAAGCTTGATCAAATAATTCGTCTGTACCATGGGTGGGCCTGGTAAGAACAGGATTGACCCCCCACACCAGCACCAGTTTTCTCATCACTTTCGGATCAGGCGTAACCGCTAAAATGTCAGCCTGAGGTCGATATTTGGATACCATCCGGGCGGTAGTGCCAGTGGCCGTCGCTGTAATAATAGATGATATGCCTAGGTTAGCTGCGGTTGCACAGGTAGCATAACTGATCGCATCCGTAACCGATGATGTCCCCTGTAATCGTTTAGCCCTTAGAATTTCCTGATAAGGTAAAACATCCTCGGCCCTCCTGGCTATCCGCGCCATAGTCTCCACCGCTTCCACCGGGTATCTCCCCGCCGCGCTTTCTCCGGAAAGCATAATCGCATCAGCTCCATCGAAAATAGCATTGGCCACATCCGAAACCTCTGCTCGGGTAGGCCGAGGGTTATTGATCATGGAATCCAGCATCTGGGTTGCAATGATAACCAGCTTGCCAGCCAGATTACACCGCTTGATGATTCTTTTTTGTACCAGGGGTACTTCCTCAGCCGGAATCTCGACGCCCAGATCTCCCCTAGCCACCATAACTCCATCGGCAACCTTGATAATATCATCCAGATTATCGACCCCGCCCTGGCTCTCTATTTTGGCGATTATATCAATATGCGCATCCCGCGCCTCCAGTATACGTTTAATCTCCAATACATCCTGAGCATTTCTGACAAAGGAGGCCGCAATAAAATCGACCTCTTCATCAATACCGAAATTAATATCAGCAATATCCCTTTCACTGAGAAAGGGCATGTTAATTCTTACTCCCGGTACATTAACCCCTTTTTTCTCTCCTAGTTCTCCTCCATTGATAACCTGGCAGATAATATCCGTGGAAGTGGTCTCCTGCACCTTAAGGTTTATAAGTCCATCAGCCAGTAATATAGACGCACCGGGCCTGACCTCAGCGGGTAGATTAAGATAACTTACCCACACTTCTTTTTCATCACCTGGTACCGGTCGAGTTGTCAGGACATACTTTTGTCCGGTCTGTAAATTCGCCTTCTTATTCAGCAGTTGCCCGGTTCTAATTTCCGGCCCTTTGGTATCTAACATTATCGCCAGAGCTTTATCCATTCCCGCAGCAACCCCGCGTATACTATCGATTCTCTTTTTGTGTTCAGAGTGTTCCCCATGAGAAAAATTTAGCCTGGCTACATTCATGCCCTTGTCCACCAGCTGAGAAATAGTTTCCCGTTCCTCACTGGCTGGTCCAATCGTACAGATAATTTTTGTCTTGCGCATGCATTTCCCCCCTTAGATTGAAAGCATCCTGGCAATTTGATACATCTCTAAATCAGGCTGCCTGATTCCGTTAACTACCTTTTCCAAGGGTACGGTGAATATTTTACTCCCATCACCGCCTACCATAAGGTTCCGCTGCCCATCGCATATCAAGTCAATGGCATGTTTTCCCATACAGGAGGCCAGAATACGATCAACCGCAGTGGGGGTGCCGCCCCGCTGCATATGCCCCAGTATGCTTACCCGGGTATCGTGACCGGTCTCTGCCTGTATTATATCCCTGAGTTCCATGGCCGGGTAAACCCCTTCCGCCACAATTATGATACTATGTAGTTTGCCTCTTTCGATGCCCTGCTTAATCTTATCAATAACCTGCCCCAGATCCGTTTTGATTTCGGGTATCAGCACCGATTCAGCCCCACCAGCAACCCCAGCGGCCAGAGCAATCTCACCACAATCCCGTCCCATTACCTCTATGACAAAAATGCGGCCATGGCTGCTGGCCGTATCTCGCAATCTGTTTATGGCTTCCAACACGGTATTAACCGCTGTATCAAAACCAATCGAAGCTGTATAGGGTACATCGTTATCGATGGTGGCCGGTATACCTATCACATTGATTCCTAATTTAGAGAGCTCATAGCCTCCGCTCAAGCTGCCATTGCCCCCAATAACGACCAAATGCTCAATCCCCTGCTCGCCTAACAAGGCAGCAGCCTTGACCCTTCCAGCCTGGCCCTTAAAGCCTTCCGAACGTGAGGTTTGTAGAATAGTCCCACCCCGATGGATGATATCCGCAACCGAGCCAGCCGTCATGGGCTCGATTTCTCCGTTTATAAGCCCGGCAAAACCCTGGTGGATCCCATAAATCTCTTCTCCTCTGTAGACGGCAGAACGAACTACAGCACGAATCGCTGCATTCATACCCGAAGCATCTCCCCCGCTGGTTAGAACTGCCAATTTATGCAATGCTTCACCCCCGATTAGTTTTAGCGCTTCGCTCCCTCGCTCATGGTCTTGCCATAGCGGTGACTTATTTCCGCATTGCCCCGGATTTTAATGGCCGAAGTATGTTCGGTAAACTGAACCACCAGAATCTCTCCCCGGTCCAGCTTTTCAGTATGATGAAATTTGGTATCTGAACCCCGGGTAAGTCCGATTATGGTCACCCCGTTTTCCAACGCCTTAATTACAATATAATCTTCTCCAATATAAGCCTCATTCATGCGTTTTAGCCTCCTTAGTTAAACCAAACATCACTTTTTCCATACATTTGCGCCAGTTTATTCTTCAGGTCTATGTGCGGGTCAACATCAAACTTCTCGTCCAAAACCACAATTTTCTTATTGGGCAGGTGCAGGCAGACTTCGATATCACCAGGGTACCTGATCAGGATATTTACTAATTCCTGCTTGCCTTCCGTATCTGTTTTCTCGTAGGGCAAACGAATATGGAGCTCTTTTAAGCGGCTTTTCAGTTCCAATACCCGCCGCAGGGAAATCTTAGGCCGCTCATCACGACGGTCTACAAATCCTTCTACAATAATAGCAGTATCTGGTTTAATATGTTCTATATATTGTCGGTACGCTGCCGGGAACAGCATAACCTCCATGCGTCCGCTCAAATCCTCGAGGTAAAAGCGCGCATAGGGGGCGCCCTTGCGGCTGACTTTTTTACTCAGATTTACCGGGATGCCCACCACCCGCACATATTCTTCGCCCCCTCCTTTATCAAGGGCCGCAATTTCATCCGTAGTCACCAGGTCTATGACAGGACGATAATCATCCAGCGGATTGGCAGACACATAAAAACCTAAAACGTCCTTCTCCCGTCTCAGCTTTTCCTGACTATCCCATTCCCCTGTAACAATGACCACTGGCTCTTCTACTATGTTTTCCGCCTCACCAAAAAGTGACAGCTGATTACCGGTGCTGGCTTGTTTTATCTGTGCCGCCAGGAGCAGACTCTCATCCATGATGGAATAAGTCTGTTTCCGAGTCATACCCAGAGAATCGAAACAACCGGCGACGATAAGGTTTTCAACCATGCGTTTATTAATCAGCGATAAATCAACTCGCTGGCAAAAGTCAAAATAGGACTTGAATCTCCCTTCTTTTCGTGCTTTTACTATGGCTTTAACCGCATTTACACCCACATTTTTTATGGCTCCCAGACCAAAGCGTATTCCTCCGGCCGCAACGGTGAAATTTTCAAAACTCTCATTGATATCCGGGGGCAGGATAGATATCCCCATTTTTCTGCATTCCGTGATGTAGAATACCACTCGTTCCTGGTGTTCAATGACACTGCTTAAAAAAGCACACATAAATTCTACGGGATAATGAGCTTTGAGGTAGGCAGTCTGAAAAGATATCATAGCATAAGCAGCGGAGTGGCTTTTATTGAAGCCATAACCGGCAAAGCTTTCCATGATGTCAAAGAGACGGGTGGCAACATCCCCCTCGATACTATTTCGAGCAGCTCCCTGTATAAACTTATCGCGCATAGCCATCAGCTCGCTGGCCTTCTTCTTGCCCATCGCCCGGCGCAGCATATCGGCTTCACCCATTGTGAAATTGGCCAGATCGCTGGCAACTCGCATAACCTGTTCCTGATAAAGGATCACCCCATAAGTCTCCTTCAATATATTTTCCAGAGCGGGGTGTATATATTCCAGTTTCTGTCGCCCCTGCTTACGGTTGATAAAATCTTCCACCATACCGCTGCCCAGGGGACCGGGCCGGTAAAGAGCAATCACCGCAATCAAATCCTCAAAGCGATTGGGTTTCATCTCGCTCAGTATCCTTCTCAAGCCATCGCTTTCCAGCTGAAAAACGCCGATTGTATTGGCGGATTGCAATAATTGGTAAACCTTCTCGTCATCCAGGGGCAGGCCATCCAGATCCACCCTTATCCCCCGGGTTTTCTTAATTATTTCCACAGTTCGATCCAAAACTGTAAGGGTTCTAAGACCCAAGATATCCATCTTAAGCAGACCTATATCCTCTACGGTCTCCTTGGCAAACTGGGTTATAACATGTCCGTCAGTCGTTTTTTGTAAGGGCAATAATGAACTCAGGTTCTCCCGGCCGATCACGACACCGGCAGCGTGAATGGAGGCATGGCGAGGCATTCCTTCAATCGCCCGGGCTATGTCAATTATACGTCGGGTATCATAATCATTTTGGTAAGCCGCAGATAGATCAGCAGAGATTTCCAGTGACCTGTCAATGGTTACCCCCAGCTCAGCGGGAATCATCTTGGCTATTCTATCGACATCCCCATAGGGCACATCCAGGGCTCGTCCCACATCCCGGATTGCCGCCCGAGCCGCCATAGTTCCGAAGGTGATAATTTGTGCCACCCGCTCTGACCCATATCTGGCAATGATATACTCAATGACCTGATCCCTTTTTTCAAAGCAGAAATCGATATCAATATCCGGCATACTAACCCTTTCCGGGTTTAAGAAGCGCTCAAAGAGCAGATCATACTTGAGCGGGTCGATAGTAGTAATCCCCAAAACATAGGAAACCAGGCTGCCGGCGGCTGAACCCCTCCCTGGGCCAACGGGAACCCCGTTGCTTTTTGACCATCCCACCAGGTCCTGCACAATCAGGAAATACTCCGCAAATCCCATTTCATTAATTATCCTGAGTTCATAGGTCAGGCGCCCGATCACAGCATCATCTGCCCGGGGGTACTTCAGAGCAAATTTTTCCCAGGCTAATTTATCGAGGTAGGTTTCCGGGCTATAACCTTCCGGTATGGCGAAATAGGGCAGATGAAACTCTCCAAAGGAAAAGTCCAGATTGCAGTCCTCCGCAATTTTTAAACTATTATCGGCGACATCCGGCCGCTTGGGAAACAACTCCCGCATTTCGGCTTCACTTTTTAAATAGAACTCACTGCCACTGAAGCGCATTCTTTCCTGGTCTTTTACCACCTTGCCAGTTTGGATACAGAGCAGTACGTCATGAACAGAGGCATCTTCCTTACTAATATAGTGAGCATCGTTGCTGGCTACCAGGGGTATCCCGGTTTCATCACTTATGGCAAACAAGGCCTGGCACACCTGCTTTTCCATATGGAAAAGCAGGTGTGCCAGGCCTTGTTTG
>JBAYYO010000076.1:0-8275 GCA_041672985.1 Syntrophomonas sp.
TTACCCTTTCCTGGCTCCTGTCATTGGTGAGTTTACCGGAGAAAAAGTGGCGCTGGTAGACCCTGCTATGGAGACCGTAGAAGAGTTGGCCGAGATACTGGCCCACCAGAAAATATTGAATGATACGCAGGTAAAAGGAAGTAGAGAATTCTATGTCAGCGGTAACGAGGAATCTTTTTATCGAGTGGGTAGGATGCTCCTGGGGGATGTTATAGAAAAGGTGGAAAAAATAGATTTGGATTAAAGGCTAACGCGTGGCAGCGTTGAGCCTATCCTATGTAGCCGGGGATGGACCTGCATGGTAGAATTGTTAAAATATGATCAGGCGAAGCCTCGAGTCTTAATGGAGGACAGTTCACGCATTGGCAGCCAGAAATGCTTATAAGGAGGGCAATATGACAAGACCGAATAACAGGCAGAATGATGAGATGCGTCCGGTGCGGCTTACACCCGGATTCACTAAAAACCCGGATGGATCAGTGTTGGTACAGACTGGTGATACGATGGTATTATGCTCAGCCATGATCGAGGCCAAAGTACCTCGTTTTCTGAAGGGGACCGGCTCAGGATGGGTAACCGCTGAATATTCCCTCCTGCCTTCATCTACGGAAACCAGAACTCAGAGGGAAGCCAGTAAGGGGAAGATTAGCGGTCGGACTTCAGAGATTCAACGTTTGATAGGAAGGTCACTCAGAGCTGTTGTTGATCTGCAGGCCCTGGGAGAAAGAACAATTTGGATTGACTGCGATGTTCTTCAGGCGGACGGCGGCACTCGGACCGCATCCATAAGCGGCAGTTTTGTAGCTCTCTGTCTGGCGCTCATGAAAATGCAGGCGGAGGGAATAATAAGCGAACTGCCGATTAAGGATTATGTTGCAGCCGCCAGCGTGGGAATAGTGGATGGTGAAGTAGTATTGGATCTTGAGTATATAGAAGATTCTCAGGCCGATGTGGATATGAATGTGGTGATGACTGGTCAGGGAAATTTTGTGGAGGTCCAGGGTACGGCTGAAGGTAGCCCTTTCAGCAAGGCCAAGCTTGATGAGATGTTGTCACTAGCTGAAAAAGGAATTCGGGAAATGTTTGCTTTGCAGGCGAATATCATTGGAAAGGGAATTAAATATGGCCCAGCAATTATTGATAGCGACCAGGAATAGCAAGAAGAAAAGAGAGCTGCAAACTATTGTAAATGCCTGGAATGTAAAGCTGCTAACCTTGGATGATATAGAAGATATGCCGGAAGTAGAGGAAGACGGGGCAACATTCGTGGATAATGCTATTAAAAAAGCCCGGACCATGGCGCAAAGGAGCGGCATTATTACCCTTGCGGATGATTCCGGATTAGTTGTAGATGCATTGGGAGGAGCCCCCGGGGTATATTCAGCCCGTTTTGCCGGGCCGAAGGCCAATGATGATGACAATAACCTCAAACTGCTGGAAATGATGCGAGATATAGCAGCAGAAAATAGAACGGCACGGTTTGTTTGTGTGATTGCAATTGCTTTGCCTGCTGGACGAGTAGAAACGGCAGAGGGGACTTGTGAAGGAAGAATTGGGACCGTCGCTCAAGGTAAGGGTGGATTTGGCTATGATCCCCTGTTTATACCGGCAGGGTTCAATAAAACTTTCGCAGAGCTCACCGATAGCGAAAAAAATCAAATTAGCCATCGGGGCAAAGCGCTGCAGGAGTCCCAATATATTCTGCAGCGACTCTTAGGCTCGGAGGGAAGGGCTTGATTATTGCAGCGGTGGCAGATACCCATGGCAAAACAGATAGTATTATCAAGAGATTATTAACAATTAATCCTGATCATATCTTGTTTGCCGGGGATTATTATAAGGACGGACAGATTATTGCCCGGAGGCTCAAGGTACCAGCCACTATTGTAGCGGGAAACTGCGATGTTACAAACCGAGTGAATAAAGAAGAAATTGTATCTCTGATGAATTACAATATTCTACTGGTGCATGGACACCAATATGGGGTCAAAAGGGATCTTAACCGCCTCTATTATCGGGCCCGGGAACTGGGAGTGGACGCGGTAGTGTTTGGTCATACTCACAGTCCTTTTTGTGAGAAGACCGATGGATTATGGATGGTGAATCCAGGCAGCCCGGTCGATCCGCGCTTTTCTGGCCCTGGTAGTTTTGCCGTCATTGAAATTGATGATCACGGGTTAAAACCTGCTATAATAGAAATAGGGCTTTGACAATATAGTGTTTCAATGATAAAAATACGGGTCGGGCGGGTTATTTTTTAACCTTTGCAGTATAATTATAGGTGAACTGGTAAAAGCCAAGTTATGATTTATTAAAGTACATAAAAACAGAGGTAAATAAAAAATCGTAGGGAGGGGAAACTTTTAATGGAGGAATTAGCGAAACAGGTTAAAAGTGAAATGCTAAGGACGCTGATATGGTTGTTGATTTCACTGGGCGTAGGGAGCGCTATTTTTCTTGTGGTCTGGAAATAAATTCATCAACTCTTTATTGGTTGTATGGGGGCGGTTGGGAATAACTGCCCCCTGTTTCGTTATCCCTGGGGAGGGAGTTATTGCTCCATAAATATTAGTTTAAATTACCCGGTTTTTAAATTTATATATTTGACAAACATGAATGAGTCTTTTATAATTTTAGATATGGATACCCGATGGGGGTATAAAGAGGTGGAATAATGGAAACAGAGACACGCAGGAAAATAATTTCCCGTTTAAGACGGATTGAGGGACAGGTCAGAGGTGTGCAGCGCATGGTCGAGGAAGAGGCTGATTGCGGAGAGATATTAAACCAGATTGCGGCCATTAAGTCAGCCGTCCATCATGCCGGGGTACTCATGTTTGAAAACCATGCTCAAGAATGTATCGCCAGGTCACTTAAGGAAGGTGATCAGGAACGGAGTTTCGATGAAATAGTAAGGGTTATGGGCAGGTTTATCAAATAAATTAGATTGTATAAAAGGAGGGGTTTGTGGTGGCGAATGTCAAGGACATAACTGTTGATAATTTTAATAATGAGGTATTACAGGCCGATAAACCAGTTTTGGTGGATTTTTGGGCGCCCTGGTGTGGTCCCTGCAAAATGGTAGGGCCGATTGTAGAGACTTTGGCAGCTGAGAACGCTGGCAAAATTAATGTAGGTAAACTCAATGTTGACGAAAATTCGTCTCTGGCTGCGCAATTTGGAGTAAGGGGCATCCCCACTCTGATATTTTTTAAGGCGGGCCAAGAGGTCAAACGAATAGTGGGGGCTCAAAATAAAAACCAACTGCAAAAGGCAATTGATGAAGTAATCTAAATTAAATAGTGCGGCAGATTGTCGTATGAATTAGCTTGAAATATGAACATGACCATTATCTATTATTAATAGGCAATGGTCATTTTTTTGCCTTATAGGGCAGAGACTGCAGGAATTCCTTGATGGTATTTTCATAGCCATTGTTACCAGGGTTATAGAAATTAACTTTTCCCAGCTCAGCAGGCAAATAACTTTGCTCAACATATCCTCCAAAATCATGAGGATATTTGTATCCCTTGCCTTTGCCCAGTTTGGACCCCGCCTGGGAGTGGGAGGTGTCTCCCAAATGGGAGGGTACTTTAATGCGGTTTTCAGTTCGTACTTTGAACAAGGCCGCATCAATAGCTACTTTACTGCTGTTGCTTTTCGGAGCTGTACAGAGGTAGATGACAGCCTCTGCCAGAGGGATGCGGGCTTCAGGAAGGCCGACATACTGGACTGCACTGGCCGCGGCCGTAGCAATGGAGAGGGCACCGGGGTCAGCTAACCCTATATCTTCAGCGGCATGAACGATAAGCCGGCGGGCTATATATTTGGGATCCTCTCCACCTTCCAGCATAACAGCCATCCAATACAGGGCTGCATCAGGATCTGAGCCGCGAATGCTTTTGATAAAGGCAGAGATGGTATCATAATGGTAATCACCGCTGCGGTCATATTTGACCATCAATTTTCCGGTCACTTTTTTAACCAGCTCGGCAGTAATATCCAGGTGTTCATTGGGATTGACATAGGAGTTGTTTATAGTATCCAGAATATTAAGAGCCATACGGGCATCACCCTGGGAGGCCTGAACCAAGATAGCCATGCTTGCTTCGTTTATGCTAATGTCCAGATTACCAAGCCCTCTTTCTTTGTCCCGCAGAGCAGCAGTAATAATCCGGGCTATGGCGGGGGCGTCCAGGGCTTCCAAAATGTAGAGCTTCATGCGCGAAAGCAGAGCAGTATTTAATTCATAGAGAGGATTCTCGGTGGTGGCTCCTACCAGGATAAGGGTGCCGTCTTCAACAAATGGGAGGAGAACATCCTGCTGCCCCTTGTTAAAACGGTGTATTTCGTCTACAAAAAGGATGGTCTGCTGCTGGTAAAATTTGAGACGATCCCGGGCATCGACGGCTACTTTGCGAATGTCGCTTACCCCGGCCGTAACCGCCTGCATATATTCAAAGTGACAGTTGGTCATGCGGGCGATAATTCGGGCTATACTGGTCTTGCCAGTTCCAGGAGGACCATAGAGCACCAAGGAGTGGAGTTGATCCTTCTCAATAGCATTGCGCAGAGGTGAACCTGGACTGACAATATGTTCTTGCCCCACAACCTCGTCAAGATGTTCAGGCCTCATCCTCCAGGCCAGGGGGGCAGTAGCTTCTTTCTTCCGGGCATTACCCATTGCAAATAGATCCATATCCTCACCCACCTCCTGACAGGGATACTAATGGAGAATGTATTGCAGTCATTATAGAACAATGCTCGGATACTGCCAAGCTATACCGTAGTAAGGGTGATAATGAGTAGTTCTTAATATAAGCGAACAAATGTAGGGATTTAACGCACAGGAATTGGGATTGAATGAATTTATCCAAGCGAAAGGCATCGACAAAAAGGAGAGAGTCATAAAGTTTCTGCTCAATTTTTATGAAAGAGATTTATATGATATTTACGCCCAGACGGAATTCTGGTATAGGGTGTAAAAAAACCGGTTATTTACCTGGCAGGCTGCCGTCATTTTTAACCAACCAAAATGTGCCCGAGAGTCACATTTTTTTTATGTTTGGGGAGAAACTATCTAAAGCATTGATTTGAGATGGAGCCTTGCCTTAAGGGTTCAGTTTTCGGGAGGGATGGAATTTGAAGGTGCGCAGAATAGAGAATCTGCCGGTCTTGTTGGAAAACACGGCCGAGGAAATAGGACGGGTGCAAAGAGCTGTTATAGGAGATGATTTCAAGCTAGCGTACCTGGTGATTAATTCAAATGACAGCGGACCTGGCATTATTTTGCGGGATGATTTTATGTTGGGGGAAGATGCGGTGATGATTTCTAATCTGGATAGTATTAAATCTTATGCACATGGGGAAGAATCATCAATATATGAGAGAAAATGCGGTGATACACTATTTGACTCACAAGGCAGAGAAATAGGGGCTTTGAGCGATTTCGTCATAAACCCGGATGACAAGAAAGTGCGCGGGGTGGAGGTCTCTGGCGGGGTTTTTAAAGATATTTTAGAGGGACGCAGTGAATTGCCTCTAAAAGCTG
The DNA here is from genome assembly GCA_041672985.1 of Syntrophomonas sp. GTDB lineage: Bacteria > Bacillota > Syntrophomonadia > Syntrophomonadales > Syntrophomonadaceae > PHAA01. The sequence continues at coordinate 5,552 of JBAYYO010000076.1, forward strand.
TCCGCTGGGTCAGTATTGAGAACGTGATGATCACTCAGGAAGGAAGCGATGTTTGATGACGTTGAAATGTCCGGTTTGCCGGGGGCTTCAGGTAGGCAAAGTAGGGACTGATCAGTATTATTGCTGGAACTGTTTTATGGAATTTAACTATGCGCGCGGCAGACTGAATCTTTATGAGGTTGGTGAAGATGGTGTGCTGACAGCCCTGGATGAAACTCCGGGATTAGTGTAGGCAATGGCTAAAAAGCTGATTAGTATCCGGGCAGTGGAAAGCAGGATGAGGTAGATGTCATGGTTACATAATAGAACATTTCGCGCTATACTTTTTTTGGTGGTGCTGGGAACCACCTTTTATTTTTTATTTTTAATATGGGAAGTCGTCCTCAGCTTTCTGATCGGGGGGGTGCTAGCCTATTTTCTTTATCGTCCCGTTCTATGGGTGGAAAAAAAGGGGCTAAAAAGGATATGGGCTATTCTTTTAATATATATTGTCCTGATCGTCCTGCTGACACTAATTATATGGTTTACCATACCTAAATTAATAACCGAATTAAGCAGTGTAGCTGCGCTGCTGCCACAGTATGTCAACCGATTAGACAACTTAGTTAACCAGATCAACGGTATGGAGTTGCCGGGGAAACTGGACCAAATAATCATTCAGAGTACCAGCAAGGTTGAAAACAGTATTTATGCTGCCTTACAGGGTGTCGTAATGGTATTGTATAGCTTGTTAAGCAAAATCTTTATAGTCGTCTTTGCTCCTATCATGGCTTTCTATATTTTGAAGGATTGGGAGCAAATTAAAATGGCATTTGCCATGCTCTTGCCACCAGTTCTCAGAAGGGAACTAGCAGTTGTAGTAGAACAGATCGATAATGTAATCATCGAATTCTCCAAGGGGTATCTGATGATTGCGGTTTTAATTGGCCTTGCGGTGGGAACTGCTGCGGCCCTGATTGGAGTAAAGTATGCATTGATCATCGGCATAATAGCTGGACTGGGTGAATTAATACCTTATTTCGGGCCCATACTGGGGGGAATACCTGCGATTGGTCTGGCGTTGTCCCAGTCATTTTCGGCCGCTTTATATATGACTGTGGCCATAATAGTAATACAACAGATTGAATGCAATATAATTACCCCCAAGTTGATCGGGGAAAGAGTAGGCATGCATCCTCTCCTGATGGTTTTCGCACTTCTGGCCGGAGGCAAGTTGATGGGGATAGGGGGCATGCTGATAGCAGTCCCTCTGGCAGCTTCGCTCAAAATTATGGGATATTATTTATATTTAAAAATAATCGAGCCTTAAAATACGAGTCAGGTTTTATTGACATGTACCTATTTATCAAAGAGAATAGTTTAATAAACTATTTTTATAAGGAGGCCTGGCTCGTGTGGACCAGTAGTGAGATTCGTAAAACCTTTTTAGAGTATTTTGAGAAGCGGCAGCACACAGTAGTGGAGAGTTCGTCATTGGTTCCGATTAATGACCCTACTCTGCTTTTTGCCAATGCGGGGATGAATCAATTTAAGGATGTATTTCTGGGTATCGATAAGCGCCCTTATAATCGAGCGACAACTTCTCAAAAATGTGTTCGTGCGGGGGGAAAACATAACGATTTGGATACGGTGGGGCGAACCCCCCGTCATCATACTTTTTTTGAAATGCTGGGGAATTTCTCCTTCGGAGATTATTTTAAAGAGGATGCCATTAAATACGCATGGGGGTTTCTGACCGAAACAGTTGGACTGCCTGCGGAAAAACTTTGGGCTACCATTTATCAGGATGATGAAGACGCTTATCAACTGTGGCAGGATATTATAGGCATACCGCCCGAGAAAATAGTCAGACTGGGGGAAAAAGACAACTTTTGGAGCATGGGGGATACCGGCCCCTGCGGACCCTGCAGCGAAATTCTTTATGATCGGGGCCAGGAATACTCCTGCGGTCATCCCCAGTGCGGGATAGGGGTTTGTGATTGTGATCGCTGGTTAGAGATATGGAATCTTGTTTTTATGCAGTACGATCGTAATGATAAGGGGAAAATGACTCCTCTGCCGCGGCCCAGTATCGACACCGGTATGGGTCTGGAAAGACTGACTTCGATATTGCAGAAGGTGGATAGCAATTTTGATACCGATCTGTTTATTCCTATAATTCAAAATATCGAGAATTTAACCGGTCGCAAGTATGAAAAGGGTGAAGAAGGATTTCCCTTCCGAGTAATCGCTGATCACAGCCGGGCCTGTACTTTTCTTATTGCGGACGGTATATTGCCCAGTAATGATGGGCGAGGCTACGTTCTCAGGCGCATTCTGCGCCGGGCTGTCAGGTTTGGTCAATTCCTGGGTATAGAGGAACCCTTTTTGTACAAGACGGTGGATGTGGTCTGTGAACTTATGCAGCAAGCCTATCCGCAGCTACTAGAAAAAGAGGATTTCATAAAAGAGGTTATTAAGCTTGAGGAAGAACGGTTTTTCATTACCCTGAAAGAAGGGGTAAAAAAAGTGGAGGAAATTATTAGGGTAGCCGGTGCCGAAGGCAGGAGGGAAATTAAAGGGGAAGAGGCTTTCACCCTTTACGATACTTATGGTTTCCCACTCGACCTTACGGAAGATATGGCCGAAGAAAATCAATTTATAGTCGATACCGATGGTTTTAACCGGATGATGGAAGAACAGCGTAATAGGGCGCGTCAGGCTCATAAGAGCGATAATGCTTTT
>JBAYYO010000077.1:0-8254 GCA_041672985.1 Syntrophomonas sp.
AAGGCTAAAAGCAGCAAAGTTGATCGAGGAAAATGCGGTCATAAAGATCCCGGCGGGGAGGATCTTAAGCAATGGAGACATTCCGGGTTTCCCGGCGGGAGCGGAGAAAGAGCATGTGACCGTGTCCATTTTTGGTGTATTAGCCGGCGATAAAGTCTATAAATTCAATTATGACGGAATACTTTTACTTTCAATGAAGATCGATAAAGAGTTTATTTTTTTCACCTATGGTACCCGGGAAAAACAGCGCCGTTTAAAGCTCCCCCACGGATTGACCAAGGAGGAAGACCTGCAAAAAATCACAGAAATATTCCGCTATGACACGGGAACGGGGGAGCTTTTTTAAATACTGTTCAAGAAGACCAAGTTCAGCTTTCACTTCGGCATCAGTTTTGCGATGTATAATCACTTCGTCAAGGCACTTATCCTTGTTATCCTGCTTCATGAACTCAACAAATGCTCGAATTGGTTCCTCTCGACGCAGGTGGATTGTTCCTAGTACAAAACCCCTGTCTGTAATTCTTCTTCAAGACAATCATAATCAGATTCTTTGATTAAAAGAATAAATTACTTTTCCACCTGGGCAATATAGGTTTTTTATCTTGTCCATAACCACTAGCGGAGAAGATCTATAATCTTTACTCATTTATCTAGTCACTTAATAGGTAATTTCCAGAGTTATGTTGAATGTTATATAGTAATATATAATAAATTGAAGGAGGGATAAATTATGTTTACCAATATTCTGGTTCCGATTGACGGCTCTGAATTCTCTATTAATGCTGCCATAGTAGCCGCATCTATAGCAGATAAATATTCAGGCAAGCTAACCCTGCTGCACGCCGTAAGCAAACCTTTAAGCAAAACCTCAATTGCTGAGCTGGAACAGGAAATTGCACACTTCAGAGCTGAAGGCAGGCAAATCCTGGCGGATGCCCTGGCCGCTACCGGAAAGACAGAAGATGAAGTGGAAATAGTTTTATCATGGGGAAACCCAATGGAAATAATTCCCGAGGAAGTTGAAGATAAGGGTTATAATTTAATTGTGATGGGCAGCCGTGGATTGAATGCTATCAGAGGCATACTGATGGGAAGCGTCAGCGAACGGATCAGCAGGTCCGTAAAATGTCCCGTATTAATAATCAAAGAGCTTGTGCAATAACTCAGCTATTAGCTGCTTTTTCGAACATGGTCTGCACCCCTATAACGGCTGGTTAGGAAGATACCTACTCCCATGACTGCAGATAAAATAGACCCAATTATTATCGCCATTTTGGCTTGATATATAAAAACGGCATCTACAAAGGCCAGGTTGGTAATGAATAAAGACATGGTAAAACCTATACCGGCCAGACAGGCTACGCCCCACATCTGGTTCCATTTGACTCCTGCTGGTAATTTGGCCAACCCTAGTCTCACGGACAGCCAGGAAAACACTGCTATACCTAATGGTTTGCCAATGAAAAGACCAGCAACTATCCCTATGGAAATAGGATTGAATAAACTGGTTCCTTCACTTCCCTGGGCTATATTCACTCCTGCGTTGGCCAGAGCAAAGAGCGGAAGTATAAAGTAGGAGGCCAATGGATAAAGGGTATCTTCCAGTTTCTGCAAGGGAGTATTTAGATCATCTACTATGCCTTGGAGTTGCTTCATCTTACTTCTTTGGGTGTCATCAACCATCATTATACCGAAGTCTTTTTCCGGAAATTCCTGTATTATGCTATTGGACTCCTGTACGAAGGTCTTTTGATCATACAGGCTGCGCGCCGGTATGGTTAATGCCAGCAGCACCCCGGCAATTGTGGCATGAATACCCGAAAAAAGGAAAGCCAACCATAATGCAATGCCCAGCAGGGCATAAGGATAAGTTTTTCTTACCCCTTTTATATTTAAAAGTGCCGATACCAAAAGAATCAATAGGCCTGCACCCAGGCTAATTAGACTTATTTGCTCGGTATAAAATAAGGCAATTACCATGATGGCTCCCATATCATCGAAAATCGCCAGCGCCAGGAGAAATACCTTTAATGAAACCGGAACTCTTGAGCCCAGGACCAATAAACAACCAAGTGAGAAGGCAATATCAGTAGCCATAGGGATACCCCAGCCCTCAGTACCAGGCCCACCCTGGTTGAATGCTATGTACAGGGCAGCAGGAACTATCATTCCACCCAGGGCTGCTATTGCTGGCAGGACGGCGTTTTGAACGTTGGATAGTTCTCCTACCAACATCTCCCGCTTTATTTCCAGACCAATGACAAAAAAGAATATAGCCATCAGGCCATCATTAATCCAATGCACCAAATTATTAGAAATAGTAAAATGTCCGATGCTAATAGAGATGGGGATATCCCATAAAGCATAATAACTGTTGGCATAACCGGAATTAGCCCAGGCAAATGCCGAGATGGCAGCTGCCAGCAATAATACGCTGCTGGCCATTTTACCATGAGCAAATTTGGATACTGGTTTCATAATATATCTAAATAGGTGATAGGTATTTTCTTTCATCAGCTCTGCCTTTCGTTGACAAAATCATACAACTGGGGGCCGATCTCCTTAGTCTATGCTTTTGAGGCCACCATATTCTAGAATAAATAATATATGCCTGCTGAAATAGAACCAGCAATGATAACCCAGATTAATGTCCTAAGTAAATCCTTTTTGACCTGGGTGGTAAGTTCGTCCATTATATCACCTCCTCGGAAGTCTAAAAATACCCAACAAAAAATGGATAACCTAATAATAGGCTACCCACCCCAGTAAGCCGACTTCTCATGGAAAAAATACCCTATCCAGAATCCACAAAACTTAGGTATTTTATCCCCGCTCCCCTAATTTTCATTAGAATCGCTTTGACCGTCTTTGGATATTTATTTGTTTAAATATACTATATATTCTCTTCTAATTCAATTTATTTGCGTAAATCTGATTATAATTCCTTCATCCGCACCATAGGAATGGCCCGCTTTTCATAGGCAAAAACAAATGGGGGGCGACTGCTATATTGCTTTCGCCCCCCTATTATTATCTGCTGCTCGAGCTTCTCATGGGGGCTTTTATCTCCATCTTTTTACCAAAATCAGAGAACCCCACTTTTATTTCCAGACTGGTTTTGTCGTTGCTTTTGCCGATGGCTGTCAAAACGGCCTTACGGATCGTGCTGTTTTTATAATCTATCCAGATTAGATATTCGAAGTTTTTCCACAGGCTCTCCAACAGTTGACTTTCCACGGAAGGATTACATTTCACCAACAGGCAGTCTGCCCCGTCAATTTCCTCAAACTTAACTTTTTCCACCTGATTAACATTTTTAAATCTGAAATTGGATAATGGATTTAATTCAGTGATTAATAGTTCTTCCGAATTGCTGGCACCGCTATCTATGACCAGCCATTTATTGGAAAAGGAATCATAGTTATAAATGGTTTGATCCAGATAGTAAATATCTACAGGTGTATTAACCATCTCCCCCTTTATATGAGTATTCCCTTGCTCTTTTTCTCCCTCAACCTCACTTATCACCTCCCTTCTCTCATCAACTGTAAATCCAGATTGCAAACTGAATCGATAGCTATCACTGGCGGCCATATTATCAATAGCCTTTTGTAATTCCACCCCCGGTTCCAAACGCGACCTTATATAATATTGGCTAGCGCTTTCGGCACTCAGCAATAAAGTAATTATTAAAACCAATGCCAGTAATATCATCCACCTGGTTTTGTTTATTGCCCCTCACCCCCACCCCTCACCCCTCAAATATAGAGGCGTCATTCAGTAATATATTTTATTAGCGCGCATTTCAATATATACCGATTTATCCGTAGAATATTATTCCATTAGCCGTACACCAGGGTAAGGTAGTGAATCATCTTCGTACTTGGGCCTCAACTGAAAAATGATATTTAAAAGCAAGAAAACAGCCGATGCAGTTATTACTACACCGGCTGTTTTTAGTTTTATGCGGAATTGGCTCTATAAGCAGGGATGGGCTACATCATGCCGCCCATGCCGCCTCCCATGCCACCCATGCCGCCGCCCATGCCGCCGGCGCCCATGCCTTTGTCTTCGCCCGGTTTCTCGGATACGATGGCTTCGGTGGTCAGAAGCATGGCCGAAATACTGGCCGCGTTCTGTACTGCAGAACGGGTAACTTTCGCAGGATCGATGATGCCTGCGGCAATCATATCTTCATAAACATTAGTTAGTGCATTAAAGCCCATACCCGGCTGGGTAGCCTGAGCCTCTTTAACCTTCTCAACCACAACTGAGCCTTCAATACCAGCATTATTGGCAATCTGACGCAGGGGTTCTTCCATAGCTTTGGCAACCAGTTTTACACCGGTTAATTCATCTCCCTCGGCTTCGATTTTAGCAATGGCTGCCAGGGCATTGATAAGGGCTACCCCACCACCTGATACGATTCCCTCTTCTACTGCGGCTTTGGTAGCTGCCAGGGCATCTTCAATGCGGTGCTTCTTCTCTTTAAGTTCAGTTTCGGTGGCAGCGCCAACTTTTATGATCGCTACACCGCCGGATAATTTAGCCATTCTTTCCTGAAGTTTTTCCTTGTCATATTCAGATTCGCTGGCATCGAGCTGAGTCTTGATATTGCCAATCCGCGCTTTGACATCATCTTCTGAGCCTGCACCGTCAACGATAATGGTTTCATCTTTCTTGACTACTACAGTATTTGCTCTACCCAGCATTTCCAGAGTGACGTTTTCCATCTTAATGCCCATATCTTCGGTCACAACTTGGCCTTTGGTTAAAATAGCTATATCCTCCAGCATTGCTTTTCTTCTTTCCCCAAAAGCTGGAGCTTTAACTGCAATGCAGGTGAAGGTTCCTCTTAGTTTGTTGACCACCAGGGTGGCCAAGGCTTCACCTTCGATATCTTCCGCAATCAGCAGCATGGGTTTACCACTCTGCACTACTTTTTCCAAAACCGGCAGGACTTCGCCAATGGCGGAGATCTTCTTATCGGTAATTAGAATGTAGGGATTGTCTAATTTGGCTTCCATCTTCTCGGCATCCGTAACCATATAATGAGAAATGTAGCCACGGTCAAAATTCATCCCTTCTACAACTTCCAGGGATGTGCCCATGGAGTTGGATTCTTCTACGGTTATAACCCCATCACGGCCTACCTTTTCCATAGCATCGGCAATCAATGCACCAATTTCAGGATCGCTGGCACTGATAGCAGCAACCTGAGAAATAGCTGCCTTGGATTCGACCGGCCTGCTGACGGCTTGAATTTCAGCGGTAATAGCCTTAACCGCTTTTTCAATGCCTCTTCTCATAATCATGGGATTAGCGCCGGCGGCAACATTTTTCAAACCTTCTTTGATCATCGCCTGAGCCAAAAGTGTGGCCGTAGTGGTTCCATCTCCGGCTATATCATTAGTCTTTATAGCAACTTCTTTAACGAGCTGGCAGCCCAGGTTTTCCCAGGGATCTTCCAGATCAATGTCACGGGCAATGGTTACACCATCGTTAGTAATAGTAGGGGAACCAAACTTTCTATCCAGAACAACATTTCTGCCCTTGGGGCCCAGGGTTACCTTAACTGTATTGGCTAGCGCGTCGACACCTTTTTCCAGTGATCTTCTGGCATCTTCACCAAATTTGATTTCTTTGGAAAACATCTATGTAGCCTCCTTTATTATTTGTTAAACTAATTTCGCAAGTATATCTCTTTCCGATAATATAAGCACGGTATCGCCGTCTAGCTTGATTTCCATTCCGCCGTATTTGGAAAAGATGACTTTGTCGCCTACAGCAACATCCATAGGGACTCTCTCGCCCTTATCGTTGAGAGGTCCGGGACCAACTGCCAGAACTTCGGCTTCCTGGGGTTTCTCTTTGGCTGTGTCAGGCACAAACAACCCGCTCTTTGTTTTCTGTTCTTCAACTTCGGATACTTTTACAACCACACGATCACCTAATGGTTTAATGTTCACAGGGATGCCTCCTTTATTATTTGTTGTTAGCACTCAACAGTTGCGAGTGCTAATATACATTTATATATTAGGCAAGATCAGCCCAGTATACAAATCACAATACCAGCCAAATTTGCCCAATATGGTCGTTTTATATTATTCTCCGGCATTTTTCCTTTTATACCTTCCCCTAGCTAACTTTTTCAAAAATATGTACTTGAGTCGATGCCAGGAGCAAAGGTCCAAGCATGAGCAAAGCCCGCGATTGAGGCGTACCGTAGTACGTCGATTGAGCGGGCTTGGCGAAATAACGCTGAGATTCGCTTCTGAAGTCGCTTCCCGACCAGGCCGAGGTTCAGGAGCGAAGATCAAGGCATGAGCAAAGCCCGCGATTGAGGCGTACCGTAGTACGTCGATTGAGCGGGCTTGGCGAAATAACGCTGAGATTCGCTTCTGAAGTCGCTTCCCGACCAGGCCGAGGTTCAGGAGCGAAGATCAAGGCATGAGCAAAGCCCGCGATTGAGGCGTACCGTAGTACGTCGATTGAGCGGGCTTGGCGAAATAACGCTGAGATTCGCTTCTGAAGTCGGCCTGGTTAGCCTTGGCCGCATTCCGTGCTGGAACCTATGATAATATCCAACCCATGCCCCAGCGCCGGCAGGATTGCTTCAATAGATTCCCTTACCCCCTTGACGCTGCCGGGCAAATTAATGATCAAGGTCTTGCCTCTCATCCCTGCCACTGCACGGGAAAGCATAGCCTTGGGAGTTTTTTGCAGGCCGTAATAACGGATTGCCTCCGGTATACCGGGGGTGATTCTGTTTATGACCTCCAGCGTGGCTTCAGGAGTAACATCCCGGCTGGAGAAACCGGTTCCCCCGGAAGTAAACACAATATCCAGATGGAGGTCATCGCAGGCATAGATTAGCTTCTTAATGATTATATCCTTCTCGTCCGGGATGATATCATAATAATCAAATTGAAAGTCGTGCGGGGCTAACATATCCATGACTTGCTTACCGCTAGCGTCTTCGCGTTCACCGCGGGCGCCTTTATCACTCATAATCAGGATTCCGGCTTTATACATCATACAACTACCTCCACGGGATCGCCCTTTTTAATCTTTCCGCCGGTAACAACTTTACAGAAAAGCCCTTCATAAGGCAACAGGGTTACCCCAAAGGTTTTGGTCACTATACTGGGATGGTCTTCTTTCCCCACCTGGGTGACCTCCAATATTGTATCAGCACCTATTTTGAGCCTGCTTCCAACACCGGCTTGAGATAAATCTATATTTTCGAGGAGCAGGTTTTCAGCAAATTGACCCGGTTCCATGTTAAGGCCTTTTTCCTGGTTGACCCGCAGGACACTTTCCCAACTCAGGCAGGTCACCTGCCTGCCCCACTCCCCCGCATGTCCATCGTTCTGGATGCCAAAGCCGGTAATCACTTCGGCTTCTTCGATCTCTTGTTTCAACTGGCCTCGTTCGAGACTGATGCAAATCGAATGAAGTCTGCCTGTGCCCATACTATCTGCCTCCTTATGGTTGCCTCTATATAAATGTCCGCTTTTGCCGCCATACTTTTCCAAGAGTTGTATGGAGCTTATTTCCATCCATCTATCTATAGCTTTACACATATCATAAACAGTCAATGCCGCCACCGATACAGCAGTTATAGCCTCCATTTCCACTCCGGTCTTACCGCTGGTCTTGACTTGAGATCGGATAATTAAGGCCGATTCGGCCTCATCAAATTCAAATTCTATATCTACCCCGGTCAGCATTAATGGATGACACATAGGTATAAGGCCGGGGGTCTGTTTGGCGCCCATTATGCCGGCAACCTGTGCCACTGCCAGTACATCACCCTTCCTTATCTCCCCTGTACGGATAGTACTCAAGGTTTGCGGCTGCATGCGAACTACGGCCTGCGCCCTCGCTACCCGGGTAGTATCCCCTTTATCGCTTACATCTACCATACGGGCAAATCCTTGCTCATTTATATGAGTCAGGTTCATCGCTTAGCCTCCTATTTGATACATCTTACGATGGTTTTCTGCACCCCAGCCGGCATTCATGTTATGCTTGTCCGGTTTGGTATTAATGGTCTTGATGAAAAGTTGCCGGAGTTCTTCGTCGCTGGCACCATTATCCATGGCCAGCTTCAAATCGATTTCAGTCTTATCATAAAGACAACCCCTGAGCTTGCCGTCGGCAGTCATGCGAATGCGGTTACATTCGGCGCAAAAATGATTGCTCATGGGGCTGATAAATCCCACCGATCCCAGCCCGCCTTCCAGGGTAT
>JBAYYO010000078.1:0-8183 GCA_041672985.1 Syntrophomonas sp.
ATCAAACAGGTCCGATTGCAGTTTAATAAAACTTTTATTCTGGTATTGCATGATATTAATCAGGCGATGACCGTTGCCGATTGTTTTGTGGTTCTTAAAGAAGGTAGTATTCGAGCTTATGGTCAAGCTCAAGACATTATTACCAGTCACCTGTTAAAGGATGTTTATGATGTGTCCGCCCGTATATATAATTTTAGCGATGTTGCCCGGTCGGTTATTTTACCTTTAGAAATAAGCTGAAATAATTAATTTTTATAAAAGCGAGGAATGTTATGATGTCTAGTTCTTTTATGCATTTAATGCCAGTGTATCCTTTGATTGCCCAGCAAATCCTGGATGATTATCAAATTACGGCGGGCATTTGTCTCGATATTGGCACCGGTCCTGGATTTTTAGGAATTGAACTGGCGAAAATTACTGAGCTGGAAATGTATTTTGTTGACCTGGATCCTGAAGCTTTAGAATTGGCCCAAAAAAACGCTGCCGAGAATGAATTAAATAATCCTGTTCATTTTGTAGGAGCAGATGTAACCGCTCTACCGTTTGAAGATAATTTTGCCGATCTCATTATCAGCCGTGGCTCGCTCTGGTTTTGGAAGGATCAGGTTAAGGGTTTGCAGGAAATAAACCGGGTCTTGAAAGTAGGAGGAGTTGCTTTTGTTGGAGGTGGTTTGGGCCGTTATACACCACCTACCATGCGTAAGCGTCTCCAAGGAAAGAAACGCAAAATGATGGAAGAAAAAGGTGAAAAGGGGTTTTTAAAAGGGGCAGAACTGGAAGAGGTATTGCTTAAAACCGGTATAAACAATTACCGGCTTAAAGCCGATGTTGATGGCGAACCCAGCACCTGGGTTGAGATAAAAAAGGGGTAGGGAGAGATGATTTATGAATAAAAAGAGAAGTTTGTTGGCTGTCTTAATAGTACTAGGCTTACTTGCTGCTATATCGGGATGCGGGATTCAACAGAAACAAGCTGCTACCGTCAGTGGAGATGAACAAGGCAAAGTTCGTATGATACGTGATGATCTAGGACGTGAAGTCCAGATTCCTAACCAACCTAAAAGGGTACTGGCCTTGAATTCAAGTATGACCGAGATGATTTTTGACTTGGGCGTAGTCCCAGTAGGAAAAGTAAACGAATATGTAATAGACCGTCCGGAGGCTAAGGATTTACCGGATATTTCCTTCGAAAATACCCCCAATATTGAAATTATTAACAAACTAGCTCCTGATCTTATTATTGCCCATGCCAAAAACCATGCCCAAATTCTTGAGAGTTTGGAAGGTACCGGAGCAGCTGTTGTTTGTGTTGATCCCAGTGCAGCTGAGAACCAACTGATCGGTAGGGTCGACTTGATCGGCAAGGCCCTTAATCGTCAGCAAGAAGCAGCTGCCTATACTAAAAAAGTTGAAGAAAAATCTGCTCTGTTACGCGAGAAAATAGCAACATCGCCAATCAAAACCGGGTTGTTTATTCAAGGGGGCAATCAGAACATTACAGCGGCACAATCATTCTGCTTCTGGGGAAGGTTGCTTGCTGATCTAGGTATTGAAAATATTGTGCCGCTAAAGGTATCCAAAAGTTCCAAATCCGGCTTTGTTACTTTTGATATAGAAACGATTATTCAGAAAGACCCGGATGTCATCCTTATCTTACAGCCAGGTTTTAGATCCGGCGCGGGACAAGGTAAGGCTCAAGGCGCAGGACAAGGCAAGGCTGAAGGCGCTGCACAAGGTAATAAAAATACCAGCCCCCAAGAATTGCTGGCCATGTACCAGAATGATCCTATGTGGCAGCAGTTGTCTGCTGTTAAAAATGGTCGTGTTTTTATTGTTCCTAGTAATGTTTCTCCAGGAAAAATTAATGCATTGGATGCTTTGGAAGTAACGGCTAAATTACTTGCTCCGGAAGCATTTAAGTAAGAAGGCTCAAATTAATGGAGAATCGAATCCAAGTTATAAGTTCTAAGCAGAATTCAAAGTACAAAAGCCGTTTTTTATGGATTTTATTCTTTGTTCTCCTGTTGGTCCTGGCAATGATGTTCAGTATATTCAGTGGTACTTTGCATTTTTCCCCACAGGATATTCTTACGGTGTTTTCAGGAAGTTGCCCGGATAAACTGACTAAAAATATTATCTATAATGTAAGATTACCACGTATGCTGATAGCTATGATGGTAGGTCTCAATATGGGAATTGCAGGAGCCCTACTGCAAGGACTCCTGCGCAATCCCCTTGCTTCACCTAATATCATCGGAGCCAATTCAGGAGCAGGCTTAGCTGCAGTAATCGTTATGTGTCTTCTGCCGGGAAATATAAAAATGCTCACACCTGCTGCCTTTTTGGGTGCTTTGCTGGCAGGACTCATCATCTATGCTCTTTCCAAAAAGAATGGCAGCAGTACAAGCGTCACCATTATCCTGGCAGGAGTTGCCCTGGGGGCGCTTTTTTCTGCCTTAACTACTGGTATTATGATTTTGCATAGCGATGAGCTGGGAATTACTTATACCTGGTTGGCCGGTAGTTTAACCGGACGCGGCTGGCCTTATTTTAATTTATTGTGGCCGTACAGTTTGTTAGGAACATTGGCCGCCATATATCTAAGTCCCAGGATTAACCTTTTTATGTTGGGGGAAGAGGTAGGCAAAAATTTGGGTCTATCTATTGAAAGTTCCCGATTGTTGATTATTCTTAATGCTTCCATACTGGCTGGAAGTGCGGTAAGTGTTGCCGGAACGATTGGTTTTATTGGCATTATTGCTCCACATCTTGCCAGAATGATGATTGGTAATGATTATCGCTATCTAATTTTCTTATCCGGAATCCTGGGTGGGCTTCTACTTGTTGTGGGAGATACTTTGGCTCGAATTCTATTTCAGCCTCTGGAAATTCCGGTTGGAATAATTACCGCTATCCTGGGAGCGCCATTCTTCTTTTTCCTGCTAAACCAAAAACGATCCAATCTGTTGTCATCCTAAAGCTTTCAGCACATTGGGGCAAATTTGTTTACATAGGTAAATTAATTTTCCTTTGCAGGTCCTGAAATTCATTTTTCCCAATTTTACGGTCTTTGTGCAACATCCCTGCCACTACGCCCGGGTCAATACCAACCTTATTGGCAAACTTCATTATCGACTCCCTGGTGAATCGATTTTTCGTTATAAAAGCCCTGTACTTGGCGCCTGGGATCATACAATCGCACGCAAATTGATCCGCTTCGGCTTCCTCTTTGGTTTTTGCTCCGGTTTCTGCAAAGACCGCCTTTTTACTGTGCATCAATATATGCCCTAACTCATGGAAGAAGCTAAACCAAAAATCATCGGCAAATTTATATCTAGTGCTTAGCTGAAGCATTGCTTTACCAGGTTGCAGCCACTTAGTGACCCCGCGGGCATTGGTTTTAGGCAGATGAGGAACTACAACCAGGGCTATCCCGCAGGAAGCGCACAAGTCCTCCAACTCGGATTCGAAATTACCTTCCTCTTCCATAGTCAGCGCCCTAAACGCAACCATGTTCTCCTTTAATCTCTTTTCATTAAAGGGTTGGGTTTCAATATCCCCGGCCATTAGCTCACCCATTCTAATCCAGGCACCCAGGGCGTAAGGTGAACTGCTTGCCTTGTCTGGCTTCTTGAAAGCGGCCGGTAGCGTTGCAGGTATATATCTCAGCGATGCAACCCCGAAAAACTGCCTGAGATGAAACACCTTCTCCGGTAATTTGTTGGTCGGTCTGACAAAACCTCGGCGGGCCAGTTCTGGATAAGGGATAAGGGCGGCTATCGGGGTTTCCTTATCAATATCCACTGCCGCCTGCAGCCGGGCTCTGGTTTCCTGATAATTTGACTCCAGGTTGTTCCAGAAACTAGCGGGTGTACCGAAAACACTCTCCAATTTCAAAGCTGTTTCGGCTGTAAGGGGTGCTTTTCCCTTAATGATATCGTTTATCATCTTGGCAGTTAAACCTGTTCTTTTGGCTAGCTCTACCCGGCTCATAACAATAGAATCCAAATGTTCCTGCAGGGTCTCCCCCGGAGGAATCGCAATATCCTGATTGAATCCGGCTTTAATCTCTTTAGTCATGGTAATTTTCCACCTCAAATATCTTCACTTATGTGTCTATGGTGTATATCCTTAATCATAGTAATTATACTGTAAACTATTGCAACCAGGGCTATTTTTCATAAATCAGGTCATTTTTTCATACATCAGATTTTAGCCGCGTTTGATTCTGCTCAACTTTAAGGGCTTTAAGTATAGCTAGAGCCACCGCAGGGGCGGCTCTTGACTATTTGATCGATAGGCAGAAACCAATGGGTTTAACCGGCCTGTCTCTCCAAATATTCATCATAGCTCATCGCTCTATCGATGATTCCGTCGGGAGTAATCTCGATGATCCGGTTGGTTACGGTCTGCAGCAACTGGCGGTCACGCGAGACTAACACTACCGTTCCGGGGAAAGCGGTCAAACCATTATTCAAGGCAGTTATGGACTCCAGGTCCAGATGGTCGGTGGGTTCGTCCAGGAGCAATACATTGGCGCTGTTGAGCATCATGCGGGCCAGCATGCACCGGACCTGCTCCCCTCCGGAAAGCACATTGGCAGCCTTCTGCGACTCTTCTCCCGAAAACAACATCCGTCCCAAGAATCCGCGCACGAAGGTTTCTTCCTGGTTGGGAGAATACTGGCGCATCCAGTCGACCAGATTCAAATCCGAATCAAAAAAACTACTGCGGTCCTTAGGGAAATAGGCCCGGCTGGTAGTCAATCCCCAACTTATCTCACCGCTGTCCGCTTCCATCTCCCCCATCAGGATCTGCAGCAGGGTGGTTTTAGCTAATTCGTTATCGCCAATCAGGGCTATTTTATCGCCGCGGTTGACAACCAGATCCAGATCCTGCAAAACTGGTTCCCCATCTATGTTTTTAGTCAGTCCGGTAATGGTCAGAATATTTACTCCCGCTTCCCGCTCCTGTTTGAATTGGATCCAGGGCAGACGGCGGGAAGAAGGACGAATATCTTCCAAGACCAATTTATCTAACTGGCGACGGCGGGAGGTGGCCTGTTTGGATTTAGAGGCATTCGCACTGAACCGCTGCACAAATTCCTGCAGCTCTTTGATCTTGGCCTCGGTCTTCTTATTTGCATCTTTAGCTTGTTGTAAAGCTAACTGGCTGGACTCCATCCAAAAATCATAGTTACCCACATAAAGTTGGATTTTGCCATAATCGATATCAGCGATATGGGTACAGACGCTGTTGAGGAAATGACGATCATGAGATACCACGATTATAGTGGCATCCAGGTCGCACAAAAATTTCTCCAACCAGGCTATCGACCTGATATCCAGATGGTTGGTAGGTTCATCTAAAAGCAATATATCGGGATGCCCGAATAGTGCCTGGGCCAATAGTACTTTGACCTTGTCACTGCCGTCCAAATCCTGCATTTTTTTGTGATGCAGCTCTTCGGGAATTCCCAGGCCATTTAAGAGCGATGCGGCCTCAGCTTCCGCTTCCCAGCCCCCCAGTTCGGCGAACTCCCCTTCCAGTTCCGCAGCTTGAATGCCATCTGCTTCTGAAAAATCTGCTTTGGCATAAATGGCCTCTTTTTCTTCTATGATGGCATACAGGCGGGCGTACCCTTTCAGTACAGTCGTGATCACCTCAAACTCGTCAAATTCGAAATGGTCCTGTCTTAGAAGCGATAGTCTCTGCCCAGGAGGTACGGCGATGCTACCTTTAGTGGCCTCAATTTCGCCCGCCAGGATTTTGAGAAAGGTCGACTTTCCGGCCCCGTTAGCCCCAATCAAACCATAGCAGTTACCGGGAGTGAACTTAATATTAACGTCTTCAAACAGGGGGCGTCCCCCAAAACTTAGAGTCAAATCGCTAGTCGTAATCATTGTTTATTAAAACCGACTTTCTATTATATTTTCATTAGCAGCCTCAATGTCCTATCATAGCAAAAGATGGTCCTTGGCTGCAACCGTGATGCAATAACTCGGGGTCAGGCCCCGAGTTATTGCTGGAGCAGGGGCTATTTTTCATAAATCAGGTCGTTTTTTCATACATCTTCATATAAAGACATAGAAAGGACGTATATTCCGGCTGCGGGTTTAACCACCAGAGCGGATACATCTCATATTAAGACATAAAAAAGGGGCAATGAAAAATGGATGACCTGGCTTACTACTATTTCGGGAGTCGTAACCTGCGTTTAACCTCCCCGCAACTGCAGGGGACAGACGTTAAAACCCTGCAGTCGCTGCTAAACATGTTCCCGGAAAATATCGTTCCGGGCCAACTGGTGCTTGACGGAATATTCGGACCTATTACCCGTGCTGCCGCCAGAAGTTTTCAAAGATATTTCGGCCTGGTAGTAGATGGAATCGTGGGTCCGGAGTCATGCCTGCGTTTGGGGCATAGAATTGGTAAGTATGCCGTAGGAGAGGCGGTCTTTTCTTCCCGTACTTTAAGCAATGGTGCCCGCGGCGGGGATATATCGGTCTTGCAGAAACGCCTGGCCGCCTTCAAAAAGGCTTACCTAAACCTGCCGGCCGATGGGCGCTATAATTATTTTACCAGTGAAGCAGTGTGGCGTTTTCAGTTTGATTTTCCCGAGTTGGCTGCAGATGGCATTGCCGGCCCTGCCACTTTTAGCAAAATATTTATCCACGCCCCTATAGGGGGAAGAACCCTGCGGCTTAACGACCGGGGACTGGACGTTTACTGGCTGCAGTATTACCTTTACCAGCTAAAATACTATAAAGGGGAATTACACGGCTATTTTACCAGTGCAACCGACCGTGCGGTCAGAGATTTCCAAACTGCGGCCGGTATCGCCATCGATGGCATTGTGGGAGCCCAGACCTGTCTGGCTTTGGGAGGAAGTATAGCCTTTCCCCAGCAGGAATACTACTACCGGGTACAGGCGGGCGATTCTGTGTTTAGTATCTCTCAACTGTTTAAAAAGACCATGGAAGATATCATAAATCTTAATAACCTGACCGGGCCGGATTACATCATAAGAACCGGTCAACTGCTGTTAATTCCGATGCCGCTTAGCTTCCACCTGGCCGGGAAAGGAGAAACCCTGGAAAATATAGCCTCGCAATACTCCCTGCCTCTCAGTAACCTTCAAGCAGCCAATAATCTGATTCCCGCAGGTGTATTGCTTCCGGATGAAACCATAGTGCTCCCCAGCTATAGTGCCAATCTGCGGGGAGAAATAGCATATCTGCAGCCCCGGGATGATGTGGACGAATTGATCAAGCTGGATCTTAACAGTGGGATAGCCACCAGCCTGCAGGTTTTCGACAACCTGAGCAGGAGACAGCTGTTTCTGAGCAAAGATAGAAAAGCAGTTGCCCTGTTTGCCAATGAGGGCCGCCAGATAATTATCTATAACCTGGCGGCGGGAACTTCCCGCGTATTAAACCTGGCTGAAAGTACTGATTACCTGGATTGGTCTTATGACGGCGAGAAACTGTCCTTAAACAACGGCCTGGTTATCAGTGCCCTTGATGGTACAACTCTATTCTCCTTTACCGGTATGATGCCCCAGTGGTTTACAGACAATAAGAACCTGCTATATAGCAATGGAGAAAGTAGCTTGCGAAAAATTAATATCGAGACTGGTAGGGATCAGCTGCTAGTCGAATTACCTGATGTATATATCTGGTTCTTCCAACTGGCTGCTCCCATAAATAAGCTGGTGGTCATGGGGTTTGTTGATCCGGGCAGAGTGACCTTTACCTTCCTTTACGACCTGACCAGCAACAAGCTGACAGAAATCAGCCGTAATGACTTCTTTGCCCAATGGTCACGGACTTTCACCACCTTCTTGCTCCTGCAGCGGGATTACTTTGGCCAATTTTTCCCCTGGTTCTACCTGGGTATCAATCACAACTCCGACCAAGGTATTTTGGAAGGTCAGGAGCTTTATGCGAAAGATGTGAACCTTAATAACGATAACTTTGCCCCCTCTGACCAGGCTTTCCTCACCGTTTTAAGCAACCCCGCCACCTTCTACCCAATCCCGGTCATCAACCGGGATATCTATGCCAAAACACTTAACTCCCAGCTCCTGACCCAGCTGACCGCAGGAAACAAAACCTACAGCCCCATCTGGTTATAAGAATAACTCGGGGTCAGGCCCCGAGTTATTGCGCAATATTATCAAT
>JBAYYO010000079.1:0-8124 GCA_041672985.1 Syntrophomonas sp.
TTCCCAGCGTACATTCCTGAGACTCACCGGATCGGTCACTCCAAAGTAATGAAATGGACTGAGCAGCTTGCGTTCAATCGCTTCCTGCAGGCGCAGTTCGGCGGCGATTCGGCCGTTGAAATGTTTAAATACATCTTGACCGTCCGCTCTTTCCGGGGTAGCCGTTAAACCCAACAGTATTTGAGGTTGGTAGTAGGACAGCAATTCATCATAAGATGGTGCGGCCGCATGGTGGAATTCATCGATGATAATGAAATCATAATAGTCGGGCCCAGTTATAGAGGTCAATTCCCTGGAATTGAGGGATTGAATCGAGACAAATAGGTGATCCAGTTGTTCGGGATGACTTCCTCCCACCATCAAATCACCAAAATTGTAGTCTTTTAAAATAGCCTGAAAACAAGCGCGGCTTTGTTGCAGTATTTCTTTGCGGTGGGCCACAAAAAGCAACCGGTTAATTTTTCCCGGGTTATCCTGGCAAAAGCGGCGATAATCAAAAGCAGCCACCACCGTCTTGCCCGTTCCTGTAGCTGCTACCACCAAGTTTCTATATGAATTATGAATCTCTCGCTCGGCCTTGAGCTTATCTAAAATCTCTTGTTGAAAATAGTAGGGGGTAATATCAAAATTAAAGGTAAATTTCGTGTTTTCATCCTGAGCGCTATAACGTTCCGATTTCAGAGCCTGGCGAAGTTTATCTGCATCTAGCTCGGATATAAATTTGATAAATTCATGACTATGCCAATAGGATTCAAAGGTAGCTTCAATTTTCTTTAAAATGTCTCCTGAATCGTATTCACTCAGCTTGATATTCCATTCCAATCCGCTGGTCATGGCTGATTCGGAAATATTTGATGAACCAATATAGGCTGAGCTAAAACCGCTTTCACGCCAGAAAACATATGTTTTAGCATGCAAGCGGGTACGTTTCGTATCATAGGAAATGCGAATCTCGGTATTGGGCAGGCTGCTGAGTTTTTCCACCGCTTTGAAATCAGTAGCCCCCAGGTAGGAGGTGGTTATAACCCGCAACCTTCCGCCTCGCATGGTAAATTCCTTTAAGTCCTCCAGAAGTAGTCGCAGACCGCTCCACTTAATGAAAGAAACCAGGAATTCGATGCGATCACAGGTCTGGATCTCCTTTTTTAACTCAGAAACCATGCTGGGTTCATGAATTGCTCCGGTAAAAAGTGCATTTTCCGCCAGTGAGGTATCCGGCCGCATGATTGTCTTTTTTTTATCTACCAGGGCTAAGAGCAGCTGGGCATCTTGGTGGATTAGATAATTTCTGACCAGGGGGGCGATTTCACTGCCATGCCTAAATCCCAATTCACCATTGTCCATGGCCGCAGCTATGTATTCAATCAAACGGTTGCATAAGCTAATTCGGTTTTCGACCGCCTCGTCCTCGCCCTCAATATAGTCTAATACTCTCCTCAAGAGCAGCCCAAAATATTCAGCCAAAATCTTGGATGACTCTGCCGAATCTATAGGTCCAGTCACAATTTTGACCAGTTCGTTTTCTAACTGGCCCAGGTGTTGTCTGATTATTTGATTTATGACTTGTTCATATATGCCGAAGGATAACATAGCTTGCTATTTCCTCAATTCTTGGTGCCTTATAATACTTTGAATCAAAACTCATGATATTCTCTCATTAACTTCTTAACTATCGGTCTATCCGCGGGTGCAAAAACAAATTGATCCAAGTCTTTTACCGATCGCCATAAGTAATCATTATGTACGGTGGCATGGATATCCCCACCGGTGTACTTGCATATATATGCTAATAAACGAATAGTTCCTTTATCATAAGGATAGATGCTGCTCGCCAATAATTGGCCGACTTCAAGATCAATACAGAATTCTTCCTGCATCTCTCGGATCAGACTCTCCTCCGGGCTCTCCCCCGCTTCTATCTTTCCACCCGGGAATTCCCATAGCCCAGCGAGGGGGTCGGAATGGGCACGTTGCGCAATTAGAACCTGATTGCCCTTAAATAAGATAGCGGCTACAACATCTGTTACCTCATCCACAATTGTATCCCCCAACCTGTGATTATTAACTACCGTCCCCTAAATTAGGGTTTATTCGCTATTATGGATACTATTTCCTCTTATTTATCCAATAATTATCATTGGACATAGCAAAGCCTCGCATTACTCGTTACAATAACGCGAGGCTACCCTATTTTATAGGTAAATAATTGGGTGACAGGGTACCCTCATTTTTACCTATTGCGCTTCTTTTCCTTGATAAATTTGCGGGCGTTCTTCATACCGCCCACCTCCGCAAACATCTCAGTTATCTTGGCCGTCTCTATCTGCCGGGAATTCAATCCTTCATATTTGGCTTCCTTTTTCAGTTTTTTATAGCTTTTCAATCTATCTTCGGGGAGGATGCCGTCTGCGATGGCTGCTCGCACTGCGCAGTAAGGCTCCCTGGTATGGGTGCAATCCTTGAATTTGCATTTTAAGGACAGCTCATCAATATCTGCAAAAGCTTTTGCCAGGTCGGCGCTTTCAACACCTATTTCCCGCATACCGGGAGTGTCAATTACCATTCCCCCGGTGGGCAATAATATAAGTTCTCGCCGGGTGGTGGTATGCCGGCCTTTATTATCTTTGCGCAGCTCCTGGGTGACCAGGATGTCTTCCCCGACAAGACGATTAATCAAAGTGGATTTTCCCACCCCGGATGATCCAATGAAGGCTATTGTGTGTCCGGGTTTTATATAGTCTATGATGGCAGAACAGCCATCTTCACTCAGGCTGGAGGTAATAACCACCTCAACACCCAGGGCTACTGCTCTGATCTGATTTAGCCTAGCCTCGATATCCCCACACAGGTCGGACTTGGTCAACACAATTACCGGCATGGCGCCGCTGTCCCAGGCAATAGCCAGATAGCGTTCCACCCGGCGAATGTTGAAGTCGTTGTTTAATGACATGCAGATAAAAACCATATCAATATTACTGGCTACTACTTGTTCATCATGGGCGGTTCCAGCGGCTTTTCTGATAAATACACTTTTTCTGGTGAGCACCTGGTGAATAATCGCATGACCATCGGTATCGGTATTTCTGTCCAGCATCACAAAATCACCTACCGCCGGATAGTCGGACAAGGTGTTTACCTCATAACGAAATTTACCTGACACCTCGGCGGTCAACTCGCCCTTTTCGCAGATCACCCGGTAGAGCTCTTTGGATTGGGAAAGAACTCTGCCCACATAAAGTCCTTCATATAAGGCGGACTCAGCGCGCAATCTATCGTTTAGTCCCCAGTTTTTCATATCTATTATACTCAAATGCTTATTCCTCCTATCCCCTGAGCGCCTTTTCCAAGCGCCCTAGAGCTTCCTCCAGCCGCTGGCGGGGACAAGCAATGTTCATTCTCTGGAAACCGCTGCCTCCAGTGCCGAAGACGAGGCCTGGCTCCAGCAAGAGGCGGGCTTTTTCCTTGATGAAACTGTCCAATTCCTTATCACCCAAGCCCAGGCTGCGGCAATCTAACCAGAGCAGGTACGTGCCTTCCGGCTCCACTATTTTAATCTCGGGAATATGCTCTGCAAAAAAACGGCTGGCTAATCGATAATTATTCTCCAGGTAGAGCAGCAACTCCTCCAACCAGGCCTCGCCGCATTTAGGTTGTCAGGGGGACGGGGTTGTTGACAACATGATGTTGTCAACAACCCCGTCCCCCTGACAACCCCGGACAGATATTACATAAAAATAGAAAGGGCGTCGCAAGCCAAAAATTCTTGCATGCCTGGCGGGAATAATGGTCTCCATGACAACATACTGCGACTCCTTAAGCCCGGCAATATCTAATAAGGTTTTAAATGAACCGGGAGAACAGCCAAAGAATATGGCATCTTCCATTTGACTTAAAACCTGCTGGTAATCATGGCTTATAGCAGCAACGATTTGCGCCCTGCTCTTGGACTTGAGCTGTCCTGCCAGTTGAGGTTTTAAATGCAGGTCCCAGAATGTAGTACGGGACGATATTGGCAGAGACAGCAACCGATTGCTCAGCAGTAATCCTATCAATAGAAGAGCGGAACGGGATGAGAATTGCAGCTTAATCAGTTTGAAACCTGCCCGCCGGTTAACGCTAATATTTAATAGCTGCCAGCTAATAACAGCAACCAGTATAAATATTGCTACCAGACAGTATATCGCCATAAAGCTCATTTTTAAAAAAAATAAAGGATATATTATGGCTGTCATGGTCACTATCAGCAGTTGAAAAACGCAAGCAATAATCAACACTGCCGGCAGAGTACCGTAAAGATTAACCAGTTGCCAGAAAAATGGAATAATAGTGCCCGCTAGTGCTGGGATTAGTCTAAAACTACGAGCATAAATCAGGCCACTGGTGAGATGTTTCCAGATTAGTTTCATATCCCTACCGTCCATTCATTCTTCTCTACCAGCAAGGCACAAGGAAATAGCTCTTTTGTGTCCCCTGGTCCAAAATATTTTCCATTCATATTATACGCAAAACAAAATCCCATTCTATAGTAGATCTGCAGGATGGCATTTTTCTGTGTTCTGCAAAAAAGGAGGCGTGTGCATGCATTATATCATAATAACTCGGGGTCAGTGATATGCTCCCTTTTTGATGTATAAGTTAAAGTATTGATTTATAATATACTGAGAGATAAAAACCTTTGCAGGGTAAAATTATATGAGGGAAAATGGGATGAGGGTAGTATATCGATTATTATTTGCTTTACATCTATTTGTCGGATTAGGGGCAGTAGTTGGCGGGTTAGCTGCTATTATTAATCCTCAAGAACCTCTTGGAATGCCTGTTGAGCTATTAAATAATTCACCCTTTAATAACTACCTCATACCTGGTATTATCTTATTTACTATAATTGGACTTGGAAATGTTATTAGTGCTTTTATGTTTCGTTTCAAGCTGAGATTTCAAGGGTATATAAGCAGTGTTTTTAGTTGGGCTTTAGTCATTTTTATTGTTGTCCAATGTATGATGCTTAATACGGTTCATTTCCTGCATATCATATTCTTTGTTATAGGATTAGTTGAAGCGGGTATTTCGATGAGGATGTTGTTTGAGCGGTGTTTTGGAATGTGAGGTGTTGTTCGCATAGATAACCGGGGTATTTTAACTAAGTTTTTAGCCGTGGCAGGAACAGTTCTCACCTGGATACCGATCTTGTTTACGGTCATAATATCTGTAATTGGAACGATATCTGCTCGAACCTTGCGATTCGACTATTTGATGCCGGCTGAGCTTTTTCCTGTTGTTTTGGCGGGTACCCTTTTGCTCCTTTGGGCAGCACTGCGGGCACATTCCCACCAAAAACTCATTGGTTGGGGTTTGGTGGCTACGGTAGTGTTTCTCGTTGGCGGTCAGGTATTTGCGGTAATCAGCGGACTAGCCTCAGGCGCGGTTGAACCAACGGGCTGGTCTTGGTCACTGGTCGTGGCTTCAATCGCCCTTTATTCGCTGGCGCTAATTGAGATTGCTATAGCAGGTTTATTGTTGGTAAGAAAGCTATACTAAATCTCAAAAAACTCCTTAAATAACTCGGGGTCAGGCCCGCAATAACTCGGGGCCTGACCCCGAGTTATTTTTTACTCTTGACAAAAATGCTCTCTGCCTATACTGTATATATATATTATATACAGTATGCACTTCGGGAGTGGTTAATTTTTGAACATTGTAATTTCTAATCGCTCGGATGAACCGATTTATAATCAAATCTACCAGCAGTTGCGGGCGGCTATTGTACGGGAAGAACTGGCAGCCGGGGAGCCTTTGCCATCCATTCGCAGTTTGGCCCGCGACCTGCAGGTCAGCGTCATTACCACCAAGCGAGCCTATGATGAGTTGGAGCGGGATGGCTATATTGAAACCGTAGCCGGCAAGGGCTCCTTTGTAGCCCCGCAGAATGCGGAATTGCTCCGGGAAAAGCGCGTAAACCTGATCGAGGAAAAACTGGTGACAGTGATCCATGAAGCCCGCACTCTGGGACTCAGCTTGCCGGAGCTGCAGCGCATCGTGGAACTGCTGTACGAGGAGGTTTTGTAGTTGGAAAATGTTCTGGAGATTGAAGGACTTAGTAAAAGCCTGGGGGATTTTCGCTTGCATGAGGTCAGCTTTGCTCTCCCCCGTGGATATGTTATGGGCTTTATCGGTCCCAATGGAGCGGGAAAAACCACCACCATCAAACTGGTGATGAACTTGATGCGCCGGGATAGCGGAGAGATTCGGGTATTTGGCCTGGATAACCGCCGCTATGAAAAGGAAATAAAACAACGCATCGGATTTGTATATGATGAAAGTCATTTTTATGGAGAGTTGAGCATCCTGGATAACCGGCGTATAGCCGCCAGCTTTTACCGGGATTGGGATGAGAAAGTTTTTCAGCAGCGTTTACGTGACTTTGATCTGCCTGCCCATAAGAAGGTAAAAGATCTCTCCCGCGGTATGCGCACCAAGTTCGGCCTGGCCCTGGCCCTCTCCCATGGCGCGGATTTCCTCATTATGGATGAACCCACTTCCGGGCTGGATCCCGTGTTCCGCAGCGAACTGATGGACATCTTGCGGCAATTAATGATGGAGGAAAACAAAAGCGTACTATTTTCCACCCATATTACCACTGATTTGGAACGGGTGGCGGATTACATCTGTTTTATCAACCAGGGGCGAATTGTCCTGTGCCAGAGCAAGGACGAAATTTTGCAGGGCCATGTGTTGGTAAAGGGAGCTCTTGATCTCCTGACCCCGGAGGCTGAAAGACTATTTATTGGTCTGCGTAAAAATCAATATGGCTTCGAGGGCTTGAGCGCGGATCCCCGGAGGGTACGTCAGGTTTTGGGCGACCGGGTACTGGCGGAACTACCCAGCCTAGACGATATCATGATTTATAATGTAAGGGGGCATCAGAGTGTATAAGCTAATCAGGAAGGATGTGCTGATACAGAAACCTTCCCTGCGCTGGGCGATGGGCTATTTGCTTTTCATCCTGGTTATTTTTAGTCTCACCCCTGATTTTGCTGATTTTGCTTATATTATGGCTGGTTTCGGGGGGGCTTATATCCTGGTCATAGGATCATTTCAGTTGGAATTAAAAAACCAGACCGATATTTTCCTGAACAGTCTGCCCACTACTCGCCGGGAAATCATTGTTTCAAGGTATTTGAGCGGGCTTCTGTTGACCTTGTTTATAATATGTATGACCGGTGCGCTGGGGGTATTGATGAAATTGCTGCCTCTGTTCGAGACCATGCGGTTTATGAACGGAAATGATATTTTGGTCGTATTGCTGATAGCGGTATTATTAATGGCGATAGTATTGCCCACAAACCTGAAATTTGGCCCCCAGGGAGCACGGGTAATTTCGATGATAGTCTTTCTGTTGCTGTTTTTTGCCCCCGCCTGGTTTAGAGACTTGATCGTCGCTAACCGTCAGGCGGAATGGGCGCAATCCCTGATTAATCTGGCGGTATCCCAACCTGCGGTCCTGCTGGCGGCCATGTCCGGTCTGGGAATACTCCTGCTGGCCTTGTCGCTTTTTGTCTCCCTGCGGCTGTACGAAACCAAGGATTTCTAAATAACTCGGGGCCTGACCCCGAGTTATTTCAGGTTGTCAAGGGGACGGGGTTGTTGACACCCTGTTCCAAATAAGGGCCTTAATACAACCAATCAACAATCTTCCATATAACAATGGCCACTATCGCAATCCATATAATTATTATAGGGATCGCATAATACCATCTTTTCGGCTTGCCGTTCCTCCATAAATCCTCTGCTTCGTCCCTGCATACATCCATTATCTCCGGCGGGATCAGTTTAATGGCCAATGCCGCCAGCAAAGGCAAAATTACAAGGTCATCCAGGTACCCCAACACGGGTATAAAATCAGGAATGATATCAATTGGTGATAATGCATAACCTACTGTTATCCCAGCAATTATTTTGGCCATAACTGGGGTTTCTTTCTTTTTCATTGCCAGGAATAGCGCTGGTATATATATTTTTAGAGTTTTTGCTTGTTCTTTTAGATTCATTTTACCTGTTGCCCCCTTAGGGCTATTATAATCCATAAACCACAAACCGCTTTCAGGTTTTTCACCTCAAAGCGGT
>JBAYYO010000080.1:0-8084 GCA_041672985.1 Syntrophomonas sp.
CAAAATAATTGGAATTGCTGCCAAGGCTGCCGGAGGCGGTGGCGGAGGCCGCCCGGATATGGCTCAAGCAGGCGGCAAGGATGTCAACCAATTGAATCAAGCCCTGACAGTCGCCCAAGAAATGGTGAAAAAAACCCTGTCCTAGAGGCAGGAAATTCCATTACCGGGGTAGAATATAATGGCAAGGAGGAGGTGGTTGTATGCCTCAAGGTCCGAAGGATAAGACGGTTAGTTTCAAATGGGAAAAGGAAGAACCAGATCAGGTATACAGCGTTTTAAAGACTGTTTATGAGGCATTGGAAGAGAAGGGTTACAATCCCTTGAACCAGTTGGTAGGCTATATGATATCCGGTGAGCCTGCTTACATAACCAGCCATAAGCAAGCCCGCAACCTGATTTGCAAGGTGGATCGTGATGAGATAATGGAAGTCCTTCTCAAGAAATATTTAGGATAATATTTGGCATTACCCCCACGCTTAAGCGCGGGGGTTTTTGTGATTGGTAGTTTTAGGATTAATGGAAAGACTCAGGGCCTGGAAAATTGGCTTCATAGGTGGGAAACAGTGTATTCATTTTAAGCGGTATAGGGATGGGTGTTTATGAGAATAATGGGTTTAGATGTGGGTGAAAAACGAATTGGGATAGCTATCAGTGATCAAATGGGATGGACTGCACAGGGGCATTCAGTTCTGGTGCGTGGCAAGCCGCATGATGACTTGGACAAACTGGCCAAGTTGTGTGCAGAGTTTGAGATTGAACGAATCGTTCTGGGTTTTCCCCGCAATATGAATGGAACGGTGGGGCCCAAAGTGGTGGAGATTCAAGAATTCGGTCGGGTATTGCAGGAATATCTGGCTTTGCCCCTGGAATACTGGGATGAGAGATTGACCACTGTAGCCGCGGAGAGAGTATTATTGGAAGCCAACGTCTCACGCCAGAAACGCAAAAGAGTCATTGATATGTTGGCTGCTGTTAATATATTGCAGGGTTATTTGGATCGGCAAGCCAACAAGTAATTTGACAAAGGCCTGTGGGAAATATTAGAATTACGATAGTTTGTAGATTGGAGGAATTTACATGGATAATGAAGAAATCTTTGATGATGAGGAATTCCCAATACTGGTTTTAGTCGATGAAGATGGAGAGGAACATGAGTTTGAACTTCTGGCCGAGTTGGACATTGATGATCAAAGCTACCGGGTACTAATTCCGTTTAGCGAAGAAGAGGAAGAATCTGATGAGGACGAGGAAGTTGAAGTAGTTATACTCAAGGTAGTTTATGATGAGGAAGGTAATGAGTTCTTAGGCGATATTGAGGATGACGAGGAGTGGGAAAAGGTGGCCGATGCCTGGCAGGAGCTGGCAGATAGCGAAGATGAAATATAGCATACATTTAAAGAATCGTTAACTCTTTTCGGTCTGGTCAAAAAGTTGCGTGTTGCCGGGCTGATGGCGGAGTAAGAAAAGCCCATGATTGAGACGTATAAAGTATGGGGAAGCCCGTTTGCTTCGAAGTAAGCTCATATCCCCGTATAGAGTACGTTGATTGAATGGGTTTTTTGAAATAGCGCCAAGATCGGTCATCAGTATTTAAGAAGCCTGAAGGCTTCTTTTTACTGGAATCCACATAGGCTTCATATAAGCCGATCACTGTAATATAATTAGGGGGAACGGATCAAGTTAAATAGTTTTTGGGGTTGGGGGTTGGGGAGTGGAACAGAATAAAATTAGGTCAAGGCTGGTCTATGTACTGGTATTGTTGCTGGGCATAACCGTGGTTTCTACCTTTTACTTATATCAGAAATATGCTGACAGTCCCTCTTTTGCATCCGGAGTTGAGATTGGCGGGATTCCAGTACAAGGCTGTGATCAGGAAAAAGCCATCGCCGCTGTTAATCAGGGGATAACCGAATTTTACGCAACCACAGTTACTTTTTATAAGGATGACTATAGCTATGAAAGTAAGCTGGGGGATTTGTGCCTTATCATCGATGCTGGGAATATAGTACAGTCTGTTTGGCAAGAGGAGAAATCCAGAAGTTGGCTGTCCAAAGCGCGTAACCTAACCGGAAGGGAAAAAATAGTCTATCCGGTTACCATACCATATGACCCCGCGAAAAAGGCGAAAATTCTGGAAGAATGGGATGTTCGGTGGGGTAAGCCAGCGAAAAACGCTACTTTGGAGGTTGACAGTCGGAGCGGATTAATTGTGGTTCCTGGTCAGACGGGCACGAAAGTGAATGGCGAACTGAGTTTCAATAGTCTGCCTCTTGAAATGAAGAAAATAGCGCCTTTTAGAGTCCCGATTGCCAGTGAAACTGTTGAACCGCAGATCAATGCAGCTATGTTACAAAATATGGGAGAATTATCCAGTTTCTCAACCTATTTCAATACCGGTGAAATTAATCGTTCGCATAATCTGCAAATGGCGACTTCCAGTATCAATAAAAGCGTTGTTGCCCCCAATATGGTTTTCTCGTTCAACAGTGCTGTAGGTCAACGCACTATGGAAAAGGGCTACCGGGATGCGATGATTATTGTAGGGAATAAATTTGAACCGGGGTTGGGAGGCGGAATCTGCCAGGTATCCTCGACCCTGTATAACGCCAGTTTATTAGCGGGTTTGAGCATTGTAGAACGCCATAATCATAACTTGGCGGTGGCCTATGCTCCTCTGGGACGCGATGCAACAGTTGCGTACGGTATTCAGGATCTCAAGTTCAGGAACAATACTGAGCAGCCCATATACATACGAGCTGTAACATCGGGGGGGAAGCTGACTATAAATATTTATGGAAATCTGCAGTACAAACAAAAAATTGACATTTATAACATTGTTGATAAAACACTAGATTTTACCACGGTGTTTGAACAGGATCCGACTTTGACGCCTGGTGAGGAAAAAGTTGATCATAAAGGACAACTTGGATATGTGGTCAGATCTTTTCGGTCATTCTACGGTAATGACGGCAAAATTATTAAAACTGAACAATTAGCGATTGATACCTATAAACCGCTGAATCAATTGATTTTGCAGGGGCCTGAAATAGCTCCTGAACCAGGGAATAATACAGAACCTCCGACAGACTCTGAAAGGCCACCCGGTAATTCTAACCAGAACGGCTCAGATGAAACGCCGCTTGATAAACCTATAATTCGGCCCTAGCTTGATTGCCGCGAATTATTGCATTGGGTTCGTTTGATAAGATATAGTTGTGACTATAAAGAGAACTATGGCAAATATAAAAAAGGTGCGAAGAAATGATTGAGACTGAGATGAGAAAAACCAATCCTAAAATAATCCTTTTGCTGGCGGCCTTTTTAGTGATTCTGCTATTTTCTGGCTGGCAAACCCTGTCTAACCAGTTACAACCCATGGATCCTGCTGACAGCAGCATTATTGAGGTGAGATTACCTGAAGGCAGCTCTGCCCGGAGAGTAGCTGCCTTGCTAAAACAAAATGGTCTCATTCGCAATGAAATAGTGTTTCTCAGCTATTGCCGTCAGAAGGGGATGGATAAACAACTGCAGGCGGGGCTATATGAATTCAATAGAAGTCAATCTCTGCCCGAACTGGCTCTGCAGATTTCCCGGGGCGATCTGAAAAGTATGGCCATCACTATCCCCGAAGGGTATACGGTAAGACAAATAGGCGAGCTATTGATTAAGGAACAATTATGCACCCCGCAGCAGTGGGAGGAAGCTATCCGGGCTAATTATGATTATGACTTCTTAACGAACGATGTTGTTGAGAGTGATAAACGCCTGGAAGGATTTCTCTTCCCGGATACTTATACAATAGATGAGAGTAGCAGCCCCCAAAATATTGTCGAGATAATGCTGGCCAACTTCTCTGCCGTCTGGGATAAGGAATATGCAGCGCAAGCAGCAGCGAGGCAAATGAGCGTGCGCAATACCATCATTGTTGCCTCGTTGATTGAAAGAGAAGCACAGGTGCCTGAAGAGAGAAAGACAATTGCCGGGGTCATTTATAACCGCTTGGAGAAGGGCATGCCCTTACAAATAGATGCCACGGTTCTTTACAGTCTGGGAGAACACCGGGAGACAGTAACATACAAGGATTTGGAAATCGACTCCCCTTATAACACTTATAAAAAGGTGGGATTGCCACCCGGCCCGATTGCCTCCCCGGGTAAAGCGGCCATTGAAGCAGCGCTCAACCCGGAGGCACATGATTACTACTATTATGTTGCAAGAGGGGACGGCAGCCACCAGTTTTCCACCACCTATGCTGAACATCTGGCAGCCAAGCGAAGTTTTGGCCTTTAATAACTGTACTAATTAAACGCGATGGAGGATATGGTATGCATAAACCTGAGCTGGTTCTTCCAGCCGGGGATTTCGAAAAACTCCAAACGGCTCTGCTATTTGGCGCAGATGCAGTTTATGCCGGGGGGAAGGAATTTAGTCTGCGTGCTTTCGCAGGGAACCTGACCCTGGCTGAGATTTCCTCTGGATTAGATTATGCCCATCAACAAGGGAAAAAGATATACATAACCGTAAATATCATGGCCCATAACCGGGATATTAATAAATTACCGCCTTACCTGGAACAACTGGCAGGGTTAGGAGTAGACGGCCTTATAATATCTGACCCCGGAGTAATGCGACTGGCTAAAACTTATGCCCCGGGCGTTCCGGTGACCATTAGTACCCAGGCGAACATCAGCAATTACGAGTCAGCCGCTCTTTATCGTGAACTGGGGGCGAGCAGGATAGTACTGGCCCGGGAACTAAGTCTGCCAGAGATTGTCGATATCAAGCAACGGGTCGATGTGAAATTGGAAGTGTTTGTGCATGGAGCCATGTGCGTTTCCTACTCGGGAAGGTGCCTTCTGTCACACTACATGACGGGAAGAAGTGCCAACAGAGGAGCCTGTGCCCATCCTTGCCGTT
Organism: Syntrophomonas sp.; assembly: GCA_041672985.1. Classification (GTDB taxonomy): domain Bacteria; phylum Bacillota; class Syntrophomonadia; order Syntrophomonadales; family Syntrophomonadaceae; genus PHAA01. The sequence continues at coordinate 4,918 of JBAYYO010000080.1, forward strand.
ATCTCTATCATGTGGTCGAGGAAAAAAGGCCGGGCCAATATTACCCCCTGGAAGAAGATGAGAGGGGGAGTTATATATTTAATTCCCGTGACTTGTGTTTGCTCGAATATGTGCCCCAATTAATAGAGGCGGGGATTGATGCTTTTAAGGTAGAAGGCCGGATGAAAAGCCCTCTTTATGTTGCCACTGTGGCCAGGGTTTATAGTCAGGCACTGGACTGCTATATAAATAATCAGAGACCCTTTACGGACCAGGAACTACAGGTATGGCTGGCCGAGCTGCGGTCGGTCGCTACACGCCCCTATACCAATGGCTTTATTGAAGGGGAATCCACTTCTGTTCAGGATATTGAAAAACAGGAGATGCCCGGGAGAGATGATTTCTGTGGCGTGGTAAAAGGCTATGACGGGGCCAAGAGCATGGCCGAAATTGAACAGCGGGCCAATTTTGGGCCCGGGGAGCAGCTCCAATTTATGCTGCCCGATGGTAACATAATTGATCTACAACTGACATATTTATTCGATGCAGAAGGTGAATCATTGGATCGAGCTCGCCATCCGCTCCAAAGAGTATTTATACCCGTTGCACAACCAATACCTGAATACAGCATTTTAAGAAGAGTTGGTGAAAAAAATGCGACATGAAATTTATGGCCTGGTAAATCCTAATCGCATTGATATGTTGACTAAATTGATAGAAGCTTATGATAATCTGGGCATAGTTTCGACAGTCGATCAAAGCAGTGGAAGGGTGGTAATTCGGGTAACCGAGGATACATGGGCAGAAATTATGGACATCCTTCATAATCTCCCCTTTGAGATCGACATCGAGAACTCAGCAGAATAATTACTCCCCTGAATGACCAAAATATTTAAAAAGCCTTCGGGGGTTTTATTTTGCAAAATAAACGACTTGTTCTGCTTATGGGGTTGCTGTTGTCAATATTTATGGCTTTACTGGGCAGGATTTTTTATTATCAAGTAATCAAAGGAGCAGAGATTAGCCGCCAGGCTGCTGCCATGCGCAGCCAGAAGATTGAATTGCGCGAGTTCAACCGTGGTGATATTCTGGACCGTAATCTGTTCTCGTTAACCAGTACCCGTACTTCTCCCGCGCTCTACATAGCGACCAGCTTGATTAACCGGCCCGCCAATATGAATCTCAATAATGATGAGTCCGCCAGTCCAACTGTTAATGACCAGGTCTATTCTGATTGGGCCCAATATCTGGCTCAGATACTAATAAATAAAGATGAGCGAGCTATATTAAAAGATATTAAGGCAATCACTCCAGGTGCGCAGTTCATAAGGCTGCACACCAACCTCAGCCCTTTAGAAATTGAACGGATCAATGCAAGTCAAAAGTTTGGTCTGATTGTTGCCCCCTTCATAAACCGGTATCAAGAGGACGGTTTTTGCGCCCATCTTCTGGGTTATGTGAGCCAAGGAGAAGACGGTCAGGGTCAATCAGGTTTGGAGAGGACTTACAACGCTATTTTGCAAAGCAGTACCTCCTCACAGGAATTGGTTTCGGTTGTAGATGCGCGGGGTCAACCGATTCAGGGTCTGGTTCCTAAACTGCGGAATCAGCCCAAGTCAAACGGGACTGTGGTTCTAACCATTGACAAACGTATTCAAGAAGTAGTTGAGAAGGCTATGGACCAGAGGGTGGAAAAGGGAGCCGCCGTAGTAATGGACATTCACACCAAAGAGATTCTGGCCATGGTGAGCAGACCAACATTCAATCCATATCAAATAAACGATATCATTGCTTTTGACAACCGCAGCACTCTCACCAACCGGGCTTTGAGCAAGTACAATCCCGGCTCTATTTTCAAAATATTACTCAGCCTGGCTGCTTTAGAGGAAGGCCAGGTCAGCATGGATGAAAAGTTTAATTGTTCCGGGAAATATAGATTTAATGATCAAGTAACAACCGCCTGCTGGAAAGAGGAAGGGCATGGTACTTTGACCCTAGCCCAGGCTTTCGCTAATTCTTGTAACCCTACTTTTATTCAGATAGGATTACGTTTGGGAAGAACCCAGGTTTTAAAGTATGTTGATAAGCTGCATATTACCGATGAGACCATTATTGGATATAGCCCGGGCAATATGGGTACTTATGTCAGGATTGAGGGAGGGGAACCAGCTCTGGGCAACGCTTCACTGGGGCAGAAGGGGGTAATGATAAGCCCTTTGCAGATTGCATCGTTGTTAGCAACGGTTGCTAGTGATGGCACCTGGGCGTCTCCCTCTCTAGTCAGGTACACGGTTGATCAAACCGGCCACAAAAATGTTCTCGTCAATGATGAGCGGGAGCAAGTTATATCTTCCGCTACGGCAGGGAAGGTGCGCCAGCTGTTGGAAAAGGTTGTGGAAGAAGGCACTGGCAAAGCAGCAGCAATTCCGGAGGTCCGTGTGGCCGGCAAAACTGCCACCAGTCAGACCGGCCGGATGAAAAGTGCAGACGAAGAAATCCTTAACACCTGGTTTGCCGGATATCTTCCGGCTGATGAGCCGCGCTGGGCAATTGTGGTTATGGCCGAAGAGGGCAGTTCTGGCGCTCAGACCTGTGCCCCTATTTTTAGAGATATCAGCCGCGGAATCCTGGAGTATTACTAGTCAAACCTGTCTTTCCTCATGGCCTTTACTCCCTGGCCAAATTAACCTCAGTTAGCCCAGCATCGCCATTGGGGCCGCCAAAATGTAAAGTATGAAGTCCCGTCTTAAAGGCAAAGCAAATATCTAAAGAAATGTAAAAATAAAATGTCATAAAAAACATGAGCAAGGGGCAAGGCCAGAGACCACTGAAAAAGTATCATAAATGTCATCCTGAGGAGCTGCAGGCGACGAAGGATCTCTTTTGGAAGTCCGTAATATTGGGCCTTTAGCCAACGAGATTCTTCGCTATCGCTCAGAATGACACGCAAAAGAGCACTTTTTCAGCCGTCTCGCAAGGTCCCTTGCTTTCGCGTTAATGATTTAATATTGGGACTGGACTAGTAATGCAGATATGCCCATCAAGCCAAGCCTGTAGCTTCAGGCTTGGGAGCGTTTTTGCTGCTCAAACATTTCCTTGACTGACCAGAGATTGATAAAAGCATTATAGCCCCACCACATAGAAGTGGTTTGCGTGTTGGTAGTCAGGGATAAAACCAAACAGGTGAT
>JBAYYO010000081.1:0-8042 GCA_041672985.1 Syntrophomonas sp.
TAAAGACACTTAACATAGCCAGGGCTTTCTCTCCGGTGTCGGCTTGACCCACTTCATATCCAACCGCACTTAGATTAAGGATGATAAAACGCCTGATTGACTCTTCATCTTCAACAACCAGAATTTTCGTTTTTGTATCGTTCATCAGAATCTCCATTCCTTGACACAAGTGACACAAGGGGACGGTTCCTCTGTGTCATTCCTTATCATACTAGTGAGAATAACACAGAGAGAGCAGTCCGAGATCACTGAAAAAGTCTCTTAATGTGTCATGCTGAGCGTTAGCGAAGCATCTTGCAATCATATAAATGCGAATTATACGTTATTGTTGGTAAGATCCTTCGTCGCCTTCGGCTCCTCAGGATGACAAAATATGTACCTTTTCAGTGGTCTCGAATCGTCCCCTTGTGTCATTTGCATAGCTTAGGGAGCAACGGCATTGGCCACCAGCGACACATAGGCTTTAACCCCTGCCTCTTTCAGGTGAACCCCGTCCGGGTAAAAATAATCATTGTGGCCGCTGCTGGCGGAATACCAATCCACTAGCCGTATTTGGGGATCAGCAGCAGCTTGGACCAGGATCTGATTGACCACACTTTCCCATGGTTTTGGAACCCGGGTATTCACTAATATGATCTGCCTGTCATTTCCGAGCGAATTCAGTATATCTATTAATTGTTTTTCTGTAAATGATCCATTTGCTCCCAACTCGATAATAACCGTTTTTCCCAGAATACCTTGTTCTTTCAGCTTTTCGATTACCTTGGGGGCCTGGTACATTTGCCGGCCAATGGCCGCATCCACTATAATATTCGGGAAAAGCTTCTTCAATTCTGGTTCCATCTCTACCATCACCGAATCTCCGATAACCGTGACCCCTTGACCTGTAAATACAGCGTTTTTATCTGTTCCCGGGTTTACCACCTCAGTACCGGATTCCTTCTCAGCTCCATTCCCCTTACTGGCGGATGATTCTATCTCCGCCGGCATTGTTGTTTCCATTCCGCTGACAATCTCAGCCTTCGTATTCGTTGGCTCTGCCTGACTTATCACCCCACAACCACTCATCACCATTATAAATACATAAGAGAGTAATACTATACTCCCTATTGTTGCAGCCTTACCCCGAACTCCCAATAATTTAGGCCGCCACTTTAGACCGTATGACAGCCATCGTAAAGATGGTTTCCATTTTCCGCGGCGAATCGGGTCCTCGATAAAATACCAAGAAATCGCTGCCAGGGCAATGCTCAAGGCTGTTTGGCCCAGCGCAAGTTCAATATTCACTCCCCCCGTATTGACGGCCGGGCTTGTCAGCACTATCACCGGGTAGTGCCACAGATAGATCCCATATGACCATACCCCCAGCCACCGCAATGGGGGCGTTCCAAAAATTCTGCCCAGACGGCTGGCAGGATGAGCAAGTACCGCGATCACTGCTGCGGCAGCTATTGAGAACAGCACTAGTCCACCGTAATATAGGAAGGTTTGGTACTGATTACTTTTCCAAATCATCAATAATAAAACCAGCAGCCCTGCTCCTCCAACTGCATCAAGAATAAGACGGCGCTCTGGAGGCAGATCGGCCGAAAGCTCACGACTGGGCCATACAAGGGCAAGTACAGCACCGATAAGCAAAGCAAAAGCACGGGTATCGGTTCCATAGTAAACCCGGCTTGGATCCAGACCGGGTGTATAAATAATTGCCATGGCGGCAGCTGAAGCAACAGCCAAAGCCATTATTAATCCGATTAATCGACGTCGTTGTGGAATATAGCGTAATCCCACCCCCAATAACAAAGGCCAAACCAGGTAAAACTGTTCTTCCACGGCTAAAGACCATAGATGCCCGAAAGGTGAAGGAGGTCCAAAGCTGGCAAAGTAAGAAACCTTATGTAAGATTAACCACCAGTTGCTGGAATAGAATATTGCAGCCAGAACATCATTCCACAAGGATAATAGTCGGGTTGGATCGCATACAGAAATCCAGACAATAACTGCCGTCAACATCACAAACAGTGCGGGCAGCAATCGCCGTGCACGACCTAACCAGAATTCCTTCAGGTTCATGCCCCCGGAAGACTTCCAGGGAGCAACCAAAATGTCGGTGATTAGATAACCGGACAATACAAAGAATATACATACCCCCAGGAGTCCTCCCGGAGCCCAACTCGGGTTTAAATGGTAAGCAATCACAGCCAGCACGGCCAAAGCTCGCAACCCATCCAGTCCTGGCATGTACCGTCTAACGTCAAGCGGATCCTGTCTATAATTCTCACCAAACCTAATCTTTCCATCCCGTTCCATTTGTTGCTTTCACTCTCCATCCCACTTAATTCAGAATCCCCTGACGTATATTGAAAGGTCCAAGCATGTCCTTTTTCATCACAATACCAACTTTTTAGGGAAATAGCTTTACAAAATGCTTAAGAATGGTTACGAAAAAGTAATATTTGCCGAATAATAGCAAATAATTGCGTGTTCCTCTGCTTTTTAGGCTTGTTCAATCCCTTGAATTTATTGCTCATCCTCTGGTTCATTGATGCTTTCCTGCATAAGTACATCAAATTGTTGGAGGATGCTGGAGCAATAGCATTTCAACTTTGGAATATCGATGGTTATGGTTTCCCATAAGAAAGTTAGGTCCATAACAGAACGTTTCAAACCAGTACTTCTTCCGGCCTCTAAAACAACTGAATCATAGTCACCTGCGAGCTGTTTTGTCAAAGCCATTTTTCCGCTTCATTGCATATTTTAAAAAAATATTCTATAATATATTTATACCCCATCAGGGTATAAATAGGAGGTGTAAGTAACATGAAGTTTGTTCTTGATGAGAAAACATTAAATACGATTAAAGAGGACACTGGTGCTTTTTTTGTTAAAGTAAATATCTGCGTTTCTTGAAGAGGTGTTGAACAGAGCCTCTGGTCAGGGGTATCAAACGTTAAAAATGAAAACCTGTCTGATTTTAATGAGTATGATTACCAAGGGATTAAGATTTATATTGATAAGAAATTAAGAACTAAGGATACTATTCATATTAATGTAAAACCCAATTTTCTTTTCTTTAAACCGTCGTTTTCAGTGCAGGGGGTATTTTAATAATAAGTTGAATAAGTTGTGCCAGGCACAACTTATTGTGATAAGCTGATATTGATCCACTCAAATAACTCGGGGTCAGGCCCCGAGTTATTCGATTGAAAGGAGTGTGGATAGGTGATTAAAGTCTTCGTGTACGGCGGCTTCACGACCAACGGCCGTTATCACCAGTATTGTCTGCAGGGAAAGACATTCTTGGGCAAAGGCTATTTAGAAGGATACAAGAAATACATCCTCGGTGGGTTGCACGGAATCCTTCCTGAAAACGGGGAGCGCGTACAGGGCGAAGTGTATGAAATCGACGCGGCAGCACTTGCCAGGCTTGAATTTATTCAAAACTATGGCAACAAGTTCACCAGGAGAATGGTCGATGTGGAAATGGAAAATGGTGAACACATACCTGCTGAAGCTTATATCTGGGACGGAGCAGTTAGCTAAGGAGCCACAACTAATATCCTTCTGCAATAAACCCAAGGTGCTGTTCAATTTTTGTGATAAGTTGGGGTCAGGCACTTTAACTTTTGGCTTCCCTCATCCCCTGACTTTTTAATATTCTTTGGATGGTTGCCTGATCCAATTGCATATCAAAAAATTCTTCGTAAAAGTTGTGGATAATAGCTGTCATATCCACATCAGTAAACAAATCAGGATATACGGTTTTGGCAGTCCATATTATTGCTAACGGGGTTTCCAGCGAATTTTCGTGACCCCAGCGAGTTAATCCTATCGGCAGGGGAAGGACCCTCTTGTTTTTAACAGATTGCAGTGGCCGCCATTGTTCGTTACTCATGATATATCCTACTACATCGGGATTATTTGCCAAAATATAGTCCGGATCCCATAGTAAGATTTGCTCCAGGCCGGCATAATAATCACCGTCAGTAAATTTCAAATCCTGGCCTACGGATACATTTATGACCCCAGCGGCTTTAGTCCAGTCAGCAGCTAAAGTATTATCTGTATCGGTTCGAGTAGCCTCTTGGGTTGAATGATAGATTCTCGCTCTTTTCTCATCAGGTATTTTAGACACTCGCTCCTTCACCATGGAGACCTGTTGCTGATAAAATTGCTGGTATTTTTGACCTTCCTCTTCGGTTCCGATGATTGTTGCCATCATCTGCATGATAAATTGCTGCTCTTCCATATTGTCAAATTGCATGACCACCACTGGGATTTTAGCTAGTCGCAGTTTTTCCATTGCCGCTTCATTATTAAGGGTATCTTCTTTGACAAAAACGAGGTCTGCTTTGATTCTGAGCAATTCCTCTATGTTTATGTTTCCGCCTCTCTTAGGCATTGATAAACCCTTTAGATGAGGATACATTTCCAACAGTAGAAGATCTCTCTGCATTCCATCAGTTGTGGCTATAATTTTATCCCCTTTACCATACAATGCCAGAGCATATCCTGCTTCCGGACATGTACAGGCGATTCGCTGTGGATCAACCGGTATCTCTACCTCACGGCCAGCAGAATCGGTGATAACCCGAGTGTCTTTAATGTTGCCATTATCCAAAGTGGTTTGCTTCTGACCACATCCGCACAAGGAAAATGCCAAAGTTATTATCAATAACACCACGCCTAGCAAGTTCCAATAGCTGAATTGACTTTTGTTCCTCAAATTGGTCATCTCTATTCCTCCGTTCAAATTTATTTTTAATTGTTGATGGTTCTTATCGGAACTACTTGTTTTATGTTCCCGTCATCATCCAAGATACAATTAATTATCCCGGCTCTAATATCGTATAGATCACCCAGTTTAGACCCTGATAGCATTTCCGACGCCGTGCCTTGGGTAGTAATATGCTTATTTCTGTTTGCCAATACCCTTTTTCCGATAAATTATACCCGCAATGCCAATTACTAGAGCCAAACCCACCCATAGCCAAATGGTTGGTAAGGCTTGACGGGCTACTTCTGGCTCAGTATTTGTTGCCTGCGAAGCATCCGTATTACCTACAGTTGTTGTTTGAGTATTTGTATTATCTGGTGCTTCAGTCCCAGTTCCAGTAATTGCCTCAGCTGGTTTGGCATCTATCCCCACTGTTGGTTTGTCCATTTCAGTACTTACGGTTGCGGATACATTGCTTTCTCCAGCAGTAGTGAAACTGATAATTTCTTTTTTCCCCAGGGTAACGCCGCTTTTGGATTGAAACTCGGGAGCAATTTCCACCCGATAATTTGTGCCTGCCTTTAACGGTTGCAACGGTTTGATAATTACATCATTTCGTTTTTCCCGTTCGATCTGGTCGTCTGCTATGGTAATCTCAATTGGAATCATTTGTCCGTCCGACCATAGTGAAAAACATTTCTTGTTGCTATCCCGTACTGTCATATATGCTATATTTTTATTGAATGTAATCTTGATATATTGAAGGTTAGCAACTGCGATGGCTCCATCCGCTGGAGTAGAGCTCTCAATTACCAGGGGATTATTCTGACCACCCCCCGAGCCGTCACTATCCCCGGTTACTGCTCTAGCCAAATTCATTGCCAGCGGATTAAGTAAGAAAATTACCATTGTTATCAAGACCATCACCCACTGAATAGTCCTATTCATAAGCACGTTCCCTCCTAAAACTTATTTGAACAAAAAAACCTTGAGTATGCGAGGTAATAGATATAGTCATCGTAAATAACACCGATATTAAACATTTTTAGGTTATTCATTTTTTCTGCTGCTGTCCCGTCCAAATTCGCCCTGTAGAGCCTACCTTATAATCATCCCCCCTTATTTACTCAGTTATAGATGCCTACACAAGATTAAGCCAAAAACTAAACTTTTTAAATAGTTTCATGTAGTTCCACCTTCATTTCTATTATTATCTATTATCCTATTGTGGAGGTGAAAACCTCGGAAACCATGTTCCAAAATCGATTTTTGCAACCTCGGGACCTCTCTCAACAGATAAGTTGACATATTTTATGACCTTATAGCCCAACCCGTAATATTCTGTTGAGCCACCATCTTAATACCTTATTGCTGGAATTGCAAAGATAGGTGGCTTATTTGCCCTTGCTTTAGAAAAATCTGTAATGAAAACGAGTAAACGTATACCTCTCAACTTTAGGAGTCGCTTTGTGTTATCCCGTTTCTCCCCGTTTCCTCTGAGAGTGTCACAATATTTGCTCCATGGCTGATTGGTAGTACGCTCCTCACAGAACCGTGCTGGCGCAACTAACGCACACGGCTCCTCACAACGTCGTTCACTTAAGATAGCTTAGTAGTTCGGGCTTAACATCGTATATATTCACATAGCTACCGGTACTATGGAATAACAGATAACTCTAAAGCATTAGGGAACTTCTGTGATAAAGTGCGCAGAATGTTATTCAAATGGCTCGGCCGCACTGTCAGGCACTGAACCCCCAACCCCTGATTTGCTATAATTGACTATAGACTATATATTTCCGGAGGGCAATCCATGGCAGAACCTACCAATATCCTGCATTGTGATTTAGATGCCTTTTTTGCTTCGGTTGAACAATTGGATAACCCCTCACTGCGGGGTAAACCAGTTGTAGTAGGAGGAAGTATACATTCCCGGGGAGTAGTTTCCACTTGCTCCTATGAAGCCAGAAAATTTGGCATCCGCTCGGCTATGCCTACTGCTCAGGCCTACCGGCTTTGTCCCCAGGCAGTTTTTCTTCCGGTTAATATGCCACGCTACCTGGAAATGTCAAAAAAAGTGTTTCCCATCCTCAGCCGCTACTCTCCCATTATGGAGGTTATTTCTATTGATGAAGCCTTCCTGGATATCAGCGGATGTTCCAGGTTGTACGGCAGCCCGGAAAAAATCGGCTGCTTGATTAAGAAGCAGGTTTATTCCGAACTGGGGCTCACCATTTCAGTAGGTATTTCTCATAACAAATTCCTAGCTAAATTGGCATCAGATATGGATAAACCGGATGGCTTACGCATTATTACCGAGAGTCAGACATTAGAACTATTAAGACCGTTGCCAGTATCTCGAATATGGGGGGTAGGGGAGAAGACTCAACAGAGATTGGACAAACTGGGGATAAAAACTATTGGCGATATTCAAGACTTGTCGCCGGGATGGTTGGAAGACAAAATCGGTTCGGCCGGCCGCTTGTTCTGGGAACTGGCTCATGGAATTGATGCCAGGGTAGTGGAACCAGAACATGAAAGGAAGTCTTTGGGTAGGGAAGAAACCTTCCCTGAGGATATTAATGATACCGCCTACCTGGAAAAACTAATCGCCCAATTCGCGGCTGAGTTGTGCAGGAAATTACGCCAAGAAGAGCTTCAAGCTGCCAGCATCACCATTAAGTTAAGATATAGTAGTTTTAAAACCATCACCCGCAGCAAGACCATAACTCCCTGCAATTCCGATATTATCGTAACCCAAATTGCCAGCGAATTATTACAGCATTCCTATAAAGATAAACAACCCCTGCGCCTTTTCGGCTTATCCCTGGGACATTTGTTGCCAGCTACAAGCTTGGAGCAGGGGAGTCTATTCGAGCCGACATTATACGCTGATTATAAAGGCATTGACCGCATCATGGATGAGATAAGAGAGCGCTTTGGCCCTGGAGCCATAAACCGGGCCAACTTATTGCCCAATAAGGATATTGAGTGATCTGGCAAAATAATAACCCTCTGTATGTATTTAACGATAAGTCCAGAATCCTTTTCATCGTCCTTGACCAGTCTACAGTTAAATCTTAAGATAAATATCTCCTGCTAGCACCGGTTTTTCTAATGCTGTTAAATATATGGTATATCATTATACTCACACCACTCGACTGCAATTTCCTTAAATGCTTCTTCGCGGAAATTATCCCAATGTTGCTGAATTCCCAATATTTGCTCCATGGCTGATTGGTATTACGCTCCTCACAGAACCGTGCTGGCGCAATTAACGCACACGGCTCCTCATACTATCATTTACACTGTATAACTAATTTCTTGC
>JBAYYO010000082.1:0-8025 GCA_041672985.1 Syntrophomonas sp.
ATAATATAAGAATAGATAATAGGAACAAGTGTCATTATCATAATTGCTGTAAAAAATACTACTGCTGCCCAGACAGTATCAAACACGGACATAGACAGGCAGACCAGTCCGCCTATAACCCAAATCCTGCTTCCCAGGCGATGAGTACGCTGCCATACTTCCTCATTGGCCAGAGTCCAGGGAGTTCTGATCCCCACAAAATAATTATGGCGAAATTGGCCCATAAAATTGCCTATAATGATGAGCAGGAAGGAAACCATAGCCTTGACTACCAAGCCTACATTAATTGAATATCCGAGAGCGACCAGGATAGTAATTCCATATATGGTGGCCATAAAGATCACCAAGCTCCAGCGCATGAAAGAGTAAGCGCTGGTAAATCTGAGGTAGTTGTCTCGTTTGGGATCGATTATGGGCAAGAACAAGAGCAAGAGGTATAAGCCCATAGCCATCAATGGAGCAAAAAAGGCTCCCCAAAAACGAGATTGGTACCCGTCAACTTCTCCTTGAATATTCCAGTGACTGGGAACCTTATCAGGCAGGTGTGGATACACGCAGACAGCAATAATCAAGAGACCCACCATCAGCACCCACAGAGGCCAATCCCGTCGAATGGTGGCCCAATCGAGATGATAGGTAGTCTTGTTCTTCTGTTCCATCCTACACTCCCCCTTTATTGTTATCTTTACTTATAAACCGGGGTCTATCCCCATTATTGGAACTATTGACATCCTCCATTTTGGTGGATACTCCCAAAATGTCATAAAACCAGGCAATGAGATCCTGAAAGACGGTTGTATTCAACGAATAATATATATTCTGCCCTTTTCTCAAATCCTGAACCAGATTGGCTTGTTTGAGTACATTCAGATGATGAGAAATACTAGGTTTAGTCATATCAAAGTGATCTGCGATTTCCCCTGCCGTCAAATCGCCCTTTTGCAGCATGTTTAAGATTTTGCGGCGATTAGTATCGGATAGAGCTTTAAAGGCCATATTGAGGGGCATTATCATCACTCCTCGCGTTCATTAGATGTTTATCTAAACGTCTAATTATATTATACAACCACTTCGCAAATAATAAAAGTATTTTACGGTATACTCATCGCTCAATATTCAGTGTGTCCAACCACAGTTTATAACATTGGCGGAGATGCAGGAGCTTCCTTCATGGCAGAGATAAAATCCCTGCTTAAACATTAATACTGAACCGGGGTTAATAACAATTGTTTTCTTCAATTAAATCGATGGTAAGACAACCTATTTACCAGCCCCGACTGCTCCCGCCGCCACCGAATGAGCCACCCCCGCCGGAACTTCCTCCTCCAAAGCCGCCGCCCCCTCCAAAGCCTCCTCCCCCGCCTCTTCCACCACCACGGAAGAGCATCCCCAGTATCATGCCTAGGAAGAAACCGTCGAGAAATCTATTATCGAGCCACAGTAAGATTATTAAACCAATTACGCCCAGGATAGTAACCCAGGCCGGCATTTTCTGAGCTGGTGTTGGGCTTGGATCTGACGCATCGCCAGGATCAATGTTAATAGTTGCGCCGTATTCCTGGGCAACTTCAGCCACAACTGCTTTATAGCAGTTGGCCAGACCCTGGTCAAAATTACCCTGACGAAATGCCGGCAGCATATTCTCATCCTGTATGCGTCCGGTCTTGCCATCTGGCAGGGCTCCTTCCAACCCGTACCCAACCTCAATACGAGCTTGACGTTCATCGGGAACGACTAAAATCAATACGCCATTGTTTAACTGCTTATCACCCAGCTGCCATCGACGCCCGATCTGTAAGGCTACATCTGTAATAGACTGTCCATCCAGTGTTTTAAGGGTCACAACCGCAACTTGAGCTTTGGTTTGACGGGCAAGTTCCTGGCTGGTATTTATTATCATGGATTTGGTTTCACTGCTCATCACCCCGGCCTGATCGAGCACATATAATTCGGGTGGGGGGTCAGGTAGAGATGCTGCTGCCTGGGTTGAAAAAGGATAAAAGAAGGACGCCAGGAAAACGATCAGAACAAGCCATACCACTAAGCCAGGATGAATTATGCGGGTACTCTTCTCCTGGCAGGAAATAATCCTATCCATGTTAAATAGCTCCTCTGCTGCTAGAAATTAACCTGGGGAACTGTTTGCGCGGCTGGATCCGCCTGGAAGTATTCCCGGGGAGTAAACCCTAACATTCCGGCCCAAATCGAAGTAGGCAGGGTCTTAATTTTAGCATTATATATCTGCACTGAATCATTGTAATCTTTACGAGCAACCGCAATGCGATTTTCCGTTCCCGCCAATTCGTCCTGCAGCTGCCGGAAGTTGGCATCAGCTTTTAGGTTGGGATAATTCTCAACTATCGCCAATAAACGGGACAGACTTGAGGAGAGTTCTTCGTTAGCAGCTGCCTTTTCAGCTACTCCCTGGGCTCCTACCAGTCGACTGCGGGCATCGGCCAGATTGTTCAAAATTGCTTGCTCGTGAGCAGCATAGCCTTTAACAGTGGCTACCAGATTGGGGATGAGATCAGCCCGGCGCTGCAGGGTAACATCTATCTGACTCCATTTGCCATTTACTGATTCATTTTGTTTCACCAAGTTGTTATAACTACCCATGGCTGCAATACCCAATAAGACTACCACGGCCAGGACGATAATCCATGCTTTTTTCACTGCCTTAACTCCCCTTTCGATTGGTTGTTTTTTAACTTTATAATTATAACTCAGCTATTAATAGGTTTCAGTAACATAGATGATAGCCAGGCTGCCGGGTCCGACATGGAGCCCAATTACAGGACCTATGGGAAGTACAGCTGCTCCTAATCCATAACGGGTTTTAATGGTATGAGCCAGTTCGGCAGCTTTATCATAACAGCTTATATGCTGTACTATCACATTCCGAAGCCCATAAGCCTTAATATCATTATCCAACAGGTTTAACATCCGCTCGATAGAAGCCCGAGTTCCACGCACACGCTCAAACAGATCTGTCTGCCCGTCTTTGACAAACAAAATGGGTCTTATTTGCAGAATTGAACCTAAAAGGGCCGCAGCCCCGCCAATACGCCCTCCTTTTTTCAAGTAGTCCAAGCCGGCGGGTACAAAATAGAATTTTACCCGTTTCATTGTTTCCCGGGCTGCTTCTACCACCTCCGCCAAAAATTTCCCCTCTTGAGCCAGCCGTGCCGCGGCTAGTACTATCAGGCCCATAGCCATAGAGTTCGTTCTTGAATCCAGAATCTCTATCTTCGCTTCCGGCCTTTCCTGTAGAATTATTTCTTTGGCAGCCAAAGAGGAATGATAAGTACCGCTCATATCGGAGGATAGGAATATCGCCATAACTTCATGCCCCTGTTCAATGATATTAGTGAATACCTCCTGAATCTCGCCCTGGGCGGGCTGTGATGAGGTTGGTATTATACCTTCCCTATCGATCTTGTTATAAAAATATTCATAATCTACCTCGGTTTCCTTAAACGATTCATCAGGAAAATGAACACTAAGGGGGATGATGGTAATATCGAATTCCTTCTGTACCGCAGGATCAATATATGATGTACTGTCGGTAACGATTTTTATGCTCATAAGCAGCCTCCAGATTCATTATCTTAGAACACTTCGAGTTAAATGTTCATTTTTCCTGCTTGAAGTACTTTTCCCAAAAATAACTTGGGGTCATCTCCAGTTATGGTAAAATAGTAAAAATCATTTGATAAGGATTATTGACTGGGACCAGGTTTACTTGCCAGTCAGTAAGGCAACTGAGTCAAAATATTCTAACGGTTTTGGGAAAGGGGTTCTATTATGGATAAACAACCTACTTCCCGCACCTGTTTTCTTTGCGGGCGCGAGAATGATATTGGTTTAAAAATGACCTGGTATAATGACTATGAAGCACAGCAGGTATGGGCTGAGGTCGTTGTTCCGGAACGATTCAATGGTTATCCGGGGATTGTCCATGGTGGAATTGTGGCCACTTTGCTGGACGAAACTTCTGGACGGGCTCTCATGTTAAACGGCAAGTATGATGAGATGTTTATCACCACCAAATTGGAAGTGAAATATCACCAGCCAACACCCACCGGACAAGTCTTACGAGTGTTTGGCTCGATAATCAAGCGAAATAGCCGTTTTGCCCGTGTAGCCGGAGAGATTCGTCTGGCTGATGGTACAGTTACGGCCAGGTGTGAAGCTGCTGTGGCTCGCCCGCCCCGAAGATTTTTCGCACTATCTGGATGGGAAAAGGAACAGATCCATTGGCGAGTGGATTAATAGCGAAACACCCCCAATTTATGGCGATATTTTCCACATATTAATTTACTGTCTTCACTTGATTTTTAGCTGGATGGCTTATATAATAATATTTAGGTGGCGGAGAGCTTAGGATTTCCTAGTATCTTGGGTCAAAGAGACACTTGGTTGCCTTCCCACTAATTAAAAGGTTCTTTAAATAAATCGGTTCACTTCACTGGGTGGTTCGTATCGAGTCATTTCGAGTTTGAAAGAGGTTATTGGTTCTTGGAACAGAGGGGTCAATGTCTTTCTCCGCCACCTTTATGAAACTAGTCTTTAAAATATCCTCGTAAGTGTTTTAGCTTATTGAGGATATTTTTTTGTCGTTATATTTGGGATTGATGAGACGCCTGATAAGATATTTATTGTTATAATAGCTTATGAGGTGATAAGAGTGGATAACAATATTGATAGGCTCGTCAACTTATTAAGGCACTCGAAAAATACAGTAGTAGTGACCGGGGCCGGCATAAGCACCGAAGCTGGTATACCTGATTTTCGCGGTGAAAACGGTATATATCGCCAATTAGGGGAGAACCGGGTCATGAATATTATTAATATTGACTGTTTTCGAAGATATCCCGAAAAATTCTATGAATTCTATAGAAAACATTTCCTGTTTGCGCCAGTGCAGCCGAGCCAAGCCCATTTGATACTGGCGGATATGGAGAAAAAAGGTTTGATAAAATCGATAGTTACCCAAAACATCGATAATCTGCACCAAAAGGCAGGGAGCCAACGGGTAATCGCCATTCATGGCAATGCTGACCGCTTTCACTGTACCGGTGCAGGCTGTCGGGCAATTTATGATGGATCTTATGCCAATGATTGCCCGCAGTTGATACCCACCTGCTCTAAATGCGGCGGTATATTAAAGCCCGATGTGGTGTTATTCGGGGAGCAAATTCACAATTATATGGAAGCTCAGGAAAGCATTCTAAGTGCCCAGGTACTGATAGTAATAGGCTCGTCCCTGACTGTCTATCCTCTGGCCGGTTTTGTCAAAGAATTCAGTACCTTTACCCAGGATTTAGTCATTATCAATAAGGGCTATACTGCCATGGATCATGCCGCCACCATCAAAATGGCTGCCAACAATACCGGGGAACTGCTGGCAGCGATCAATCAGCGTCTTTGATTAGGGAGGTTATCCTCGGCCTTTTTTCAGCAGTTTTAAGAAGTGATTCAAGATACGAGCGGTCATGCCCCAGATAACGTACTCCTGCCAAATGTAAAAATGCTGAGGATAAATGGCCTCGCGGAAAGGGTAATCTTTGCCATGGGGGATGAGCTCATAAGGATAGTCCTCCGGACAATCCCATTTTAATAACATTTTTTTAAATAAAGGTTTATTTTTTAACAGGAAGCTTAACGGAACGTAAAAGACTTCTTCAACCTCATCCGGATTAGGCTGAATTTTATGGCAGTTCTTAATATAGCCTGCGTAAGAATAAATTATGGTGGAAAAAGGCGTAACCAATATATCGAGTGAGCCTATCAAGTCTATATCCTCCGGTAATAGACCCAATTCTTCACACGTTTCTCGTATGGCTGCTACAGCTTTGCCCGGGTCGTCTTTTTCAATGCCGCCTCCCGGAAAACATATTTCTCCCGGTTGATGGTTTAGATTCGCGGACCTTTTTTCAAATAAAATACAGGTTTCTCCCCCAAACTCCACCAGCGGCAGCAAAACAGCTGATTTAACAGCCCTTTCATGTTCCATAATATGCGGGACGCGCCCCCGCAAAGATTCTATATCGTAGTCCAAAACAGGTCTTATCCTCCCAGCTAGAATGTATGTTTGATATATACCGTATCATCGATTATCCCAGTATTTTACTAGCATTTACGTACTTTAACATTACTAATCATCATGAACGCTAATAATATAACCGTCATGAGGATTAGATAACCTGGGATAAATGACGCCAGCAGAGAAATAAATGCCAGAACAGCTCCGGCCAATGTAATTGGTATGCCTACGAAGTACTCTTTTATGTTCAAGACATTAAAACGAGCCAACCTGAAAGCACCACACATGATGTATAATACCGCTGCTACAAGTCCTATCATAAAAGGTATATCAAACAATATCTGCGCATAGAGCAGGATAGCAGGTGCCACCCCAAATGATACCAGATCACACAGAGAATCCAGCTGTTTGCCAATATCAGAAATAATTCCGAATTTTCTAGCTATACGACCATCCATGCCGTCCATCACTACCGCTAACAAGATGAATATTGCTGCTGCCTTGTAGTTTTCATGCAAAGTATTAATTAGCGATAATGAGCCAAAAACGATATTGAAAAGGGTTATGGTATTGGCACTGCTTTTACCTATAAAATCTAGCAATTAGTGTCTCTCCTCCCTTCACCTTCTGTCCATGTTCAACCAGTATGTTAATATCTTCCGGCAAATAGATTTCGGTGCAGGAACCAAAGCGAATAAGTCCAAACCTTTGTCCGGTTTCTAGTATGTCCCCCGGCTGTACCCAGCATACTAAACGCCGCGCTATGATTCCAGTAATCTGCACCACCATGATTCTACCCCATTCGGTGGATAGACCCAGATAGTTGCGAGCATTCTTATGACTAGCCTCATCTTTATAGGCCGGCAAGAAAATTCCAGAGACTTTTTGCACCCACTCTACCTGACCCGCTATGGGGGCACGGTTAATATGCACGCTAAATAGGCTCAAAAATATCCTTACCCGAATGGTGTTAGCATGGATATATTTGTCTTCGGACATATTCATGATATCCATAATGCGTCCATCCGCAGGCGCAACTACATTCCCTTCCTGGGCCGGTGTTTTTCGTTGGGGGTTGCGAAAAAAGAAAATACAAAATACGGTCGGGACCAGGCCAATTAAGGCCGCTCTATAATCCCAGGCCCAATACAATAGCATGGTTACAAGTGCGAAAAATCCGATAAATAGCCAACCCTCACGTGCCACCGGTTCTCTGTGGTTCATAATATTAACTCCTATTCCAATCATACTTCATAAATTAGACCGTCTGCCCTATCTTATTATTAATGTATATCTAAATTATTGTAGCTTAAAATACCCTACTATGTAACAGAACAGATGTTCTGGACTGGCTCGGTTTAGTTTAAATGACATTTTATGATTCACCTGGGCAAGTAATACGATCAAAAGATGACTTACAGCTCGATAATCTTATCCGCCATTTTGGTGATAGGATTATAAATAAACATTAACCTTAGGTCCTTATCAACTTTCTTAAAGGTCCGGGGATCAACCTGGAAATATTCTATATGAACACGCTTCTTGATCTCACCGGCAGTTTTGCCCGTGAAGGCATTTAAATGCCGGTTTACAAATGATTTGTCCTTACTATATGAATAGATGAGGTCGTTAATATTAGGAGGATTATGACTGTGTACCCCTGGCGGCAATCCATACTTGTGATTGCGGCAGAGATAATCATATTTTAACAGTTCGTTAACCATTTTCCGATGACTGGGGTGCTTTTCATCAATAAACATTTGTAGATAAGAATACAAAACCTCCTTTTTATGGCCAATGCCCACCCATCCATGTACCAGCCAAAAGCGGGAAAATTCCTCGTAAAAGTTCATAGCGTTGCCCCCGTAGATAACCTGCCCCACATAATCTACAGCGGTTACCATATCACCGGAGTTGTAATACCTAGCCAGAATTTCCTCAATACGGGTCAGGGTCATGATTTCTTCGTAGTTAATAGC